>NC_006055.1:600000-793224 GCF_000008305.1 Mesoplasma florum L1
CTAATTGAGTTTCTTCATACTCTTCTGACTCTGAATAATTAACTTTAGATTTATACATAATATCTAAAAGCTCATCACTTATTTGTAATGTTTCAGCTTCTTCTTCTGATTGAGTTTTTGCTATAAATTCTTCTGAAGGTTTTTTATCTGGATTAATTCCTTTTTCTAAACCATCAAATCCTTCTGATCATGCATTAATTCTTGAATAATCTAATGGTTCTAACTTACCTTCTTCAGCTAATTTTTGTACCATGTAATCACTAGGTACCATTAAGTCATAGTTGAATGTGTAAAGTTTATTATAAAGTGTTTCATTTGAATCATATTCTTGATAGTTAACTTTAACATTGTATTCTTTTTCAAATTCTTTAATTAAAGATGGATCAATATATTCTCCCCAGTTACCAATAACTAAATCATAAATATTATTCATAACAAATGCCACAGTTAATCCTGTAAATGATACTAAGAATAAAAGTGACACTAAAAGTACTTTTCAACTTCTAGCAAAGAAACCTTTTGTAAAGTTTGCTTCATCAATATTTGTTGGGAAATATTTTTCTTTTTGTTTTGCTATAGCTAACTTAATATGTGTTACTTTTTCATCTTTTGCTTTTATTAAATTATTTTGTTTTGTTTCAAATTTTACAAAAGCTTCATTTTTTAAATTAATTAATTCTTTATCATTTGGATTTTTTGAAATTTTGTTATTTATTTTGCTTGTTACACTTATTTTTCTAAAAGCTTGTGTTGCAACTAAATCTAATCTACTTGCTAAATCATTAATTTTGTTTTCGTTAATTTGTTTAATGTCTTTCAATTTTTCAACAATCATTCTAAGTTTAAAGTTATTTTTTCCTTCTTCAACTTCAATTTTTCATTCTTCATAGTATTTAATTTTTTTGTTATATCAATTAATAGTACTTTTTGAAGGATCAATTTCTGCTTTAAATTCTTTTTTAAGTTGTTTAATTTTTTTGTTAATTGAAGCGGCTTTTTCTTTAGCTTCTTTTTCTTTTTCATTTAATCATGCAACTTCTTCAGAAAGGAATGTTACTTTTTCTTCTATTTTTTCTAACTGAATAGAAATCTTAGCTGCTTTCTTAATATCTGTTGTTTTAGATAATTGTTTTTCAAGTTGTTTTTGTTTTGCAATTGCTTTTTTCAATCTAGCACCATATCTTTTTTCACGGTTAATTGTATTTTGCAATTTATATCTTTTTCATTCTAATTTTGCTATTTTTTTATCATAGTTTTTTGAATTAGCAATTTTAAGTTTAAATTTCAATACGTAAAACTTAAATCATATTGATAAGTTGAAAGAAATCTTTCTTTTTGTACCAGTATTCAATGAATCTGTTAACATTTGAATTTCTTTTTCTAATTTATATATTTCTTTAGTTTTATATGTACCATTTTTAATTTGTAATTTTGTTGTTTCTTTTTTATCTTGAGCAAATAAGAAAGCGTTTCAAATAATTACACCTGCTGCAATGATTCCTACCATCATTGTTCCAAATGCAAAAATATAAGGTTTAATTCTTTTTGCTGAATAAATAAATGACGCAACGTTTGTTTGAGCTCCACCTGTAAAGTATGAAATGATGAAGTCATCAAAACTCATTGCAAATGCTATGATAGTTGCAATAATAATTGCTGGTTTTAAAATAGGTAAAATAATTTTAAATATAACAGTACTTGTTTTAGCACCTAAATCATAACTAGCTTCAACTATTGATTTATCTACTTTTCTAAGTCTTGGCATAACTGTAATTAAAACATACGGAACGTTGAATGAAACGTGGGCCATAATTAAAGTTAAAATACCAAATTTTAATCCACATATCAAAAATACTACCATTAAAGCAACAGCTGTAATAATATCAGCATTAATTAATGGAATGTTTGCAATTGACATTCATTTGCTTTGTTTTCTTTTTGTTAATCTGCTAAGTCCAATAGCAGCCATAACTCCGATTACAACACTAATCATTGTTGAAACTACAGCAACAAAAAGTGAAGTAATAATTGATTTAATAAAAGGTGAGTTTTTAAAAAACTCTTCGTATCATCTTGTACTAAAACCCATTCAGTTTGAAACTGATGAACCACTATTGAAAGAAAATAATACCATGATTCCAATAGGGACATATATTACTAAAAGGATTAAAGCAAAGTAAGTTGATCTGACGAATCTTTTCATGCTTTTGCTCCTTTCTTCTCAAATTTATTTGTAAAGAATTTAGAGACCATCATTAATAAGAATACCATTGCTGCCAATACTACACTTATCGCAGCTCCAAATCCAAAGTCACTTCCTTTAAAGAAATATGACTCAATAATTGATGTAATTAAATTGATTTTTCCATTACCCATGTATTGCACAACAATAAGTGATGTTGCAGCTTGTAATAATACTAAAGTAATAGCTGTAATAACTCCAGGCATTGATGATCTTAAAGTAACACCTCAAAATGTTTTATATTTTGAACACCCTAAGTCCATAGCTGCTTCTTCAATATCTCTTCTTCTTGAATCTAAAGAATCATAAATTGGAGTTATTGCAAAAGGAATAAACATATATGTCATCCCAATAATAATTGCTATTTGTGTTCCTAAAGCACTTGGTGCCATGATTAAAAATAAACTTCTTAACCCTAGAACTTTTAATAACATTGAAATTCACATTGGCATTGTAACTAATAATCACATATTTTTAGCCAATATTTTTGATTTCATTTCAGACATAATTAATGCAATAGGGTATCCTAAAAGAATACACATAACTGAAGCAATAAATGCATAAGCGATTGTTAATCCCATTGACATCATAATATTTCCATTTTTAAATAATCTGATAAATTTTTCTAAACTTATCTCAAACATTTTTAAGTCACCACTTGGTTGAACTATAGAATACACAACAATTGAAATGATAGGAATAATAACCAATAGAGTCATTACTATAAAAAATGGTAATAATATTGGTCAAACCTTACCTTTGGTAAAGTTAAATAATTTAGTTTTACCTAAAACTTTATTAATTTCTTTAATCTTTTGACGAACTTTTACTTTATTTTCACGAGCAATTTGATTATCAATTGCTGTGTCTAATTGTTCTTGATCAAAAGTATTTGAAATTTGTTTTTCTTTTTTACTCATTAAACTATTCTACTTCTTTTCACATTACATGAATAGCTTCATCATTTCATTTAATAGATACTTTGTCATCTACTTTAAATGCTTGAGTTGTGTGTATTTTTCAAATTCTTTTTTTAGTTGTTTCAACCAATAATTCTCAGTGCACTCCTTTAAAAGTTGTGTGCATAACTGTTCCATTAAAAAAACCTGCATTTGTTTTTTTAATTTCAATATCTTCTGGTCTAATTACTATGTCAATTGACTTTTCATTTTCACCAAAGTTAGTATCATCACAAACAAATGTTTTTCCATCTATTTGAACTTTATTATCTTCAATAAAGATTCCATCTTCAATAATGTTTGATTGTCCGATGAATTTTGCTACTCATAGATTTTCTGGTTCATTATAAATGTCTTCAGGTGTACCAATCTGTTGTATTGAACCTTCGTTCATAACAACAACACGATCACTAATGCTTAAAGCTTCTTCTTGATCATGAGATACCATTAAAAATGTAATACCTATTTCTCTTTGTAATCTTTTTAATTCTTCACGCATATGTTGTCTTAACTGAACATCAAGTGCTGCTAATGGTTCATCTAATAATAAAACTTTTGGTTTCATAACTAAAGCTCTTGCAATTGCTACACGTTGTTTTTGTCCACCAGAAAGATCATTGATATTTCTATCTTCAAAACCTTCTAATCCAACTTGTCTTATTTGTTTTAAAACTTCACGTTGTAAAATATCTTTTTTAGTTTTTTTAGTTCTCAAACCAAACGCAATGTTATCAAACACATTTAAATGTGGAAATAGTGCATAAGATTGAAAAATTGTATTAAATTGTCTTTTGTTAATTGGAATTGGCAATAAGTCTTTGCCTTCAAACATAATTTGTCCACTATTTGGTTTTTCAAAACCAGCTACGATTCTTAAAGTTGTTGTTTTACCACAACCTGAAGGTCCTAAAAGAGTAATAAATTCTCCTTCTTTGATATTTAAATCTATACCTTTTAAAACAACTTTACCATCATAGTCTTTAGTCACATTACGTAACTCTAAGATGTTATTTTCCATTTTGGTCTCCTCTTTTTTCTTCATATATGATTGTTGAGTTTAAACTCAAAAAAACATGTCATTATATGACAAAATAGAAGTCGTTATTAATAAGACTTCCTACTTAAGGGAGAGACTTTCAGTTTCTAAAATAGTTTCAAAAATTTGGGTATGGCTAAATGCAACATCTAATCATTCAAGAATTAGATATTGTTGTGAATTTGAAATTTCTCTAAATTGTAATAAATTCATAGCTTACCTCCTTTTAAAACAACTAAATAAATTTTATATTAATTATTTAAAAAATGGTAAAAATGTTTGGATTTAAAGTATTAAAAAATGAAGCTAAAAAAGCTTCATTAAAAATAATAGATTATTTAAAAATATTTTTAAATAAATAATCTCCTACTCCACCTTCTCCGGCAGTTAAATCTGTAACATCATCAGCAGCTTCCTTAACGATATCTTTTGCATTTTTCATAGCAATCCCTTTACCTGCTCATTTAATTGCTGCTATGTCATTCTCTCCGTCTCCAAAGTAAATAACATCTTTAGCATCGATGTTTAATTGCTCTGTAACATATTTTAAACCGTATGCTTTATCAACTCCAATTGGATTTAATTCGATATTAGCATGTGCGTCTGAAACATAACTAAATGCAAAAATAGAAATATTATTCTTTTCAGCTAATTCTCTGAATTTATCCATATGTTTGGCTTTCCCAAAACATATAAATTTACTTACTTTCAATTTGCTAAAATCTGTTTTTTTATTATAACTAATTAATTTTTGTCTTTTTGTTTTAAACTTCATAAAAGTTCTAAATGCACTTATTTTTTTATTGCAGTAAGCATATTTTTCATTTTCAGAATATGCAAAAATTCTAATTTTATTTTCATTAGCACAATCAAATAATTCTTTTGTTAATTTTGTGTCAAAAGATACTGTGTAATAAATTTTTAATTCGCCTTTATTTTTATGATTAAAACTGAAAGATTGACCACCGTTTTGTGAAACAAATGGGTATGAAGAATTTTCAATTTGTAATTCTTTTGCAATGTGATGTATTGTTGTTAAATTTCTACCTGTTGCTATTATTACTGGTATGTTTAGTTCTTTTGCTTTTAAGATTGCATCTTTTGTTGTTTGGTGAATTCCAGTTTTATGATCTAAGACCGTTCCATCGATATCGATTGCTATCATTTTTATCATTTAAGTTACCTCTTTGTATTTAAATAAATTATACTTTATGCAGCATTAATAAAAAAGAAAACTAAGAATAAATCTTAGTTTTTTTAATTCAAATGTTCTAGGAAACTTAATGCTCCTAAATATTGAACAGTTTGGTTGGCAAACATATTTGATTTTTTAATAATTTTAGTTATTTCTTCTGTTGAAAAATTTGCGTCAACATCGATAGAAACATATTCACTTATTAAATTTGAAATGAAAGCATCGCCAGCTCCAGTAGTATCAACTAAATGTTCAGCTAATATTGTTGGAACATAGTTTATTTGATTTTTTCATCCAAAAATAGTATCTTCACACCCACGTGTTATACAAACTAATGCATTTGGGTTTCTTTGCATTATTGTTCTAACTGCTTCTTCTTGGTTTCCAATTTCTGTTAACAATAATAATTCATCTTCTGAAAATTTTATTAAACTTGCTTTATCCATAAATTTTTGGCAATGATTTTTAAAATTTTTAATTTCTTGATCCGTAACTCAAAGTTTATCTCTAAAGTTTGGGTCAAAAGAAAATTTTATATTATTTTTAATAGCGAATTCAAATAGCTCATTGTATGATTCTTTTAAATTACCTTCTAAAAAACCTGTTGCACTTCCAAAATGTATAAAATCTATTTTTGAAAGTTTTTCATTTGATTCTTTTGAAAGACTATACTCAGCATCACTATTTCTTATGAATTGAAAAAATCTTTCTTTATTTTCATCTAGTGTAACTTTAGCAATAGTTGTTGGCTTATCACTCTCTTGAATAAAATCTTCTTTAACATTAAATTTTTTAACGAAATCTTTTATTGGTGATACAAACTCATCATTACCAAGACTACCCATAAAATAACTGTTATTTTGTTTTAAAGCACCTATTGAACAAGCAACATTAAATGATGCTCCACCAACTTCACTTTTAATTGTGTTATTTTCTGAATAAACATCCATTAACACTTCTCCAATTGAAACTATATTTTTCATATTATTGTCCTTTTATCTCATTCTTGAATATTATATTATTTCAATTATATGAATACCCTTTTAATTGATTAATTTTTACATTTTTTAAATTTGTTAGAATTTTGTTATGTTCATTTATATAGAATCTTACTGAAACAGCATGTTCACCTTCATTAATAAAGATTTCCATAACACTTCTATCTACTAAAATTCTGATACTTTGAACATTTAAATCATCTAAGTTAATTAAAGGAGGTAAATTTTCATCATCTTTGAAAGTTGTTTCAGATCTATCTATTATAAATTTATTGTTAATATTAGATATTTTTATATTTTCGTTTTTTTCATTTTTTATTAATATTTCAAATTCATTATTAATATCGGTTGCACTTATTTCAGTTAAACCATTTTCATATGCATAAACATTTTCAAAACCTTTAATTTCATTTACTCTTAGTTCATCCAATTCTTTTATTGGTAGTTGATATAATTTATTATTTTTAACAAATAAATCTCTTGGAACTGTTAGTTGATTACTTCATGTTGTAAGCTCTGGTGGGAATGGATTGGATTTTGAGTTACCTAATCATCCTAACATAATTACTCTTTCTCCAGTATTACTAAATACTTGTGGGGCATAAAAGTCAAAACCTAAATCAATTTTTAATAAACTAGTTTTATAAGTGAAATTTATATCATTATCAATTTCAACTTCTCTATATTTAACATAGTGACTTCCATCTTTTAATGGTGCATCTTGTTCTAAACATGCGAAAACATATTCTCTTCCATCCAATTTAAAATAATTAGGACATTCTAGCATGTAAGCATTTTGTTCATCAGCTTCATCAAATTTAATATCTTTGAAATTTTCTCAATTTGATCCATTAAATCTATAAACATTTAGCATTGCTTTTAAATCTTTTGTTTGAGCTCCGTTAAGCATATACAATTGATTATTTTTTTCAAAAACAATTGGATCTCTATAGTGACCTGTATATTTAGTTAAATCTGCTTCAAAAAGTAATTCTTTTGTTACTAATTTTTCTTTTAAATCTATAAATGCTTTTAATGTATATGCTGTTCTATCAACATCATTAAACTTTATATTACCTGTATAGTATATTTCAATTTCATCATTTTCATTTATTCTAGCGCTTCCTGAAAAAACTCCATTAATATCATATTTTGTTGAAGGTATTAAAGTTAAACCTTCATAGTTGTAATTAATAAAATCAGTTGTTGTATATAATGCTCATGATTTATTAAAATGTTGAATACTAAATGGGCAGCTTTGCATAAAGATATAATATTTTCCTTTATGGTATGTTAATCCATTAGGGTCATTAGTAGAACCTGAATATCCAGCTAAATGAAACTGATTATTGTATCAATCGCTTTGTTTTTTATCATGTCATTTTTGAATATCTTCAAGATCATTATTGCTTATTAAGCTATATTTTTCTTTTTGCATGTCATTACTCCGCTTTGTTTTTTCTAAATTTGATTTTGTCAAATTTTACTTTTGCTTTTAACTCATCAAATTTTAAACCTAATTTGGTTTTTTTAGCTTCTACTCCTTCTTTAAATAAGAAGAATGTTAATAAGAATGCTGAACTAAAGGCTATAATGTTAACACCTATAATTCCCAATAATTTAACTCAATCTCCTGTATAAAGTAATAATCCAGGTACTACAGTTACTCCCATTCCTGGACATGTAACATTCAATGCTCCTGCAAATAGACCACCAAAGAATGCACCAATAGATGCATATATAAATGGTTTTACTTTAGGCAAGTTTGTACCAAATATAGCAGGTTCTGTAATTCCAAAGAATGTTGAAAGTGCTGCAGAAAAACCTAATTCTTTATCTGATTTGTCTTTAGCTTTTATAGCTATCGCCATTGCAGCTCCACCCTGTGAAATAATTGATGCTGTTCATATTGCATTAAATATTGAACCCGCAGGGTCTGCCCCGTTAGCTCCTGGTAAACTTCCATCAATAACAAGTTGCATTTCAAGTCCTTGTAATACTTGGTGACAACCAGTAATAACAATACCTTGTAAAAGACCTGCAATAATAGCTGTTCCAAATCCGTATTTAATTCCTAATATTGCTTTTGTTGCAATTAATATTCCTTGTTCAACCATTAATAAAATTGGTCCAAAGAAAAATAACGCAATTAATAAAGCAAATGAAATGGTTAAGAATGGAGTAAAAATCATATTTACTGATTTAGGCATTCATGATTTAATTCATTTTTCTAAATATGCTACTACAATACCTATTATTAAAGCTGGTAAAACTGAACCTTGGTAACCTGTAATAGGTATTATTCAAAATTTTATAGCTGTTATTGGCGCACCCATTGTTGCATTAACTAAAATTTCTTTTGACTCATCATCAATTATTGGAGCAGTTCCCATTCATTTTAAACCTGCATTATTTCAATAATCATATATTTGATTTATATTTAAACCTTTACTTGATTGATCATTAAAGAAATCTAATTGTGCATTGTATGCTGCAATTGATCCTTTGTTTGGCAATAACGGACTAACTAACATTAATCCAATAATAATACCTAATACAGGATTTCCACCAAATCTTTTAACAGTTGATCAACAAACTAAAACTGCTAATGAGTCAAATGCTGTTTTAGTAATAATATCAACAATAATTCATAATAATGAATTAAGTTCAGCTCCTGATGGGTTTAAAATTCTTTTTAATAATGCAGCCACACCCATTGCTAATCCAGCCGCTACAATAGCAGGAATGATAGGAACAAATATGTCTCCTAAAACTCTCATACCTTTTTGGATTTGTCCAAAAAATCCTGATTTATTTCTTAAAGCTTCTTTATTGGCTTTAGCTTGTAATTTAAAGTCTTCTAATTTATCATTGCTCAATTTTTCATCTAGTGATAAATTACTTACTTCCATTTCTTTTTGAACTTCTTCATAAACAGCTTCAACAACACCACTACCTAAAATAATTTGTAGTTGATTTTGTGAATAGTTTATTCCTTTTGTTAATGGAGAGGCTTTTATTTCAGCTTCATTAACTTTTGTTTTATCAATAAGATTTAATCTTAATCTTGTAACACAGTGAAGGTAAGACTCAATGTTTGACTTACCTCCAACTGCTTTGATAAAACGCTTGGCTTCAAACGCATAATCTTTCTTTTTCATTTTTTCCTCTTTTATATTTTTATTTTCTTCACTCTATAAAATCTCATTTGAAAAATTTAGGCTTATACCTACTTAATCTATATTCAAGTAGTTCTCCAAAAATTCCATAAACATTCCCCTCATCAACAATAAAACCATTCAAACTATCATCATTAAAAATGCGAAGTAGTTCGTTATCTCTTGTATCTTCAAAATATATTTTTTTTGAAGAGTGACTAACTTTAGAAGGTGTTTCAGACTCAACAAATTTCATTAAACCATTTTCATTTAAATAATTTAATGTCAAATTTTTATAAATTGATTTAGGTACAAAACTCTCTTGATATAAAATAACCTCATTTGTATCTTTGTCTTTTCTTACACATTTAAAAAAGTAAACGTCAGTTCCTATATAAAAATTTGTTTTTTTTGATAGTGATTCATCTACTTTAATTTCTTTAAGTTCGTAATATTTATTTATTGAATTAGGGAATAATTCTCTAAAACTAAATAATAAGTTATTTTTTATTTTTTCTTGAACTACATATCCTTTACCATTAACTGGCTTAACAATTTGTAATTCTATTAGTTTATTGAATGCTATTCTTATTGGTTGTTCACTATACTTAAATTTTGTTTTAAGCATATTTTGACTAGGTAATATTTCACCTGGCTGAACCTTATTCTCTCTAATTAGATGCATCAAATAATCAAATACTATCTCTCATTTTTTATTCATTTATTTTTCCTCATTTAATAAAATTAATTATACTTTTTTTGAAAAAGTAAATTCTATATTTTTAATCAAATATTCAAATAGAATAAAAATTGATTTAACTTAATATTTATTTTTCTCTTTTAATGCAAAATATTGTTTTAAACATTATTTTTGCTATTTTAATTTTATTAAATTAAATATTAATGAAAATACCTATGATTATAACTTTTGATATAAAAAAAAAGAAGCTCTTAAGCTTCTTCGATTAGATCATTTGATTTTTTAGTTTCATTTTTAAAGAATATTATTTTGATTTGTGGCTGTATTGTAATGCTGTAACCAACAAGTAATAACAACATAACTCCAAACACTTTTCATGTATCAGAATCTTGATTGATAACAAAAGTAATATCAGCAGCCATCATCATCGCTGTAGCAATTGTTAATACAATTAATGTTGTAATGCTAATAATCATTGTTTGAAATGGTTTTCTAAAAAATAATTTTAGAATAGGTAATATCATTGATGCTCAAACCAAAATTATTCCAGTTAAAGCTAACGCAAAGTATTGTTTATTATTTTGTGTATATTCTGTAACACCTGATAAATTAACACCGTCTCTAAAACCAATGCTATAAAAAGCTACTAAAGCTAATATACCAAAAATCATGACATTGATACATACAGCCATATTTAAAATAAGTTTTTTAAAATTTTTCATATTATCCTCTTTCTTTATTATATTATTATACTATTTATTTATTTTAAAAATAAAAATAACGATCTTAATCTCGTTATTCTCAAATATTATTTAGTTGCTAAGAATGCATCAACTAATTCAATAACTTCAGGAGTATCATCTGAAGATAATGCTTTGTTAGCTAATTCTTCTGCTTCAGCCATAGTAATTTTACTCATTAAAGCTCTTGCTCTTAACATTGAAGTTGCACTCATTGAAAATGCATCTAATCCCATTCCTAAAAGTAATGGTAAAGCTTGAATATCTCCAGCCATTTCTCCACACATACCAACTCATTTATTATTTTTGTGTGCACCTTTAATTGTTAAATCAATTAATTTTAATATTGCTGGATTTAAAGGTTGGTAAAGATATGAAACATTTTCGCTCATACGGTCAGCAGCCATTGAATATTGAATTAAATCATTTGTTCCGATTGAGAAGAAATCAGCATATTTACTAAATTTATCTGCGTTAACAGCAGCGGCAGGAATTTCAACCATCATTCCAACTTGAACATTTTCGTCAAATGCAATATTTTCTTTTCTTAATTCTTCCTTACATTCTTCTACGATTGCTTTAGCACGCTTGAATTCATCAACAGTTGCAATCATTGGGAACATAATTCCTAATTCACCATGAGCACTAGCTCTTAATAAAGCTCTTAATTGATCTTTAAAAATATCTTTTCTGTCTAATGTAAAACGAACAGCTCTATATCCTAAGAATGGGTTCATTTCATGTGGGAATTCAAAGTATGATAATTTTTTATCTCCACCGATATCTAATGTACGGATAACAACTAATTTACCTTTCATTGCATCCATAACTTGTTTGTAAGCTATATATTGTTCTTCTTCAGTTGGGAAGTGGTCATTGTCCATGTATAAGAATTCTGAACGGAATAATCCAATTCCTTCTCCACCATGTTCAATAACAGATTCAACATCAGTTGGAGAACCAATATTTGCTTCAATTAATTTTTCTTGTCCATCAGCTGTTTTTGAAGGTAAGTCTTTAAATTTTTGTAATTCAGCTTTTAAATCAGAAAATTCTTTTGCTAATTTTTCATATTCTGATTTAATTGTATCTGTTAAATCTAATTCAACAATACCTGTTGTTCCGTTTAATGCAAAAACTTCTCCATTTTTAACATCACTTGTTATTGTTCTTAAACCTAAAACTGCAGGAATTTCTAAACTTCTTGCCATAATAGCAGCATGAGAAGTTCTTCCACCAATATTAGTTGCAAAACCTTTAACAAATTGTTTATTTAATTGAGCAGTTTGTGAAGGTGTTAAATCTTCAGCAACAATAATAACTTCTTCGCTTATTGTTGATAGGTCAACAATAGCAATTCCTAAAATGTGTTTAATAATTCTTGAAGCTACATCTTTAATGTCTGCACTTCTTTCTTTAAAATATGGATCATCCATTGAGGCAAACATTTCATAAAAGTTATTAGTTACTTGTTCTGCCGCAAACTCAGCACAAATTGATTCAGATTTAATAACATTTATAATTTCATCTTTAATAGCTGGGTCAGATGCAATTTCTTTATGTGCATCAAAAATAGCTGCTTTTTCTGGACCTAATTTTTCAAGTGTAGTAGCTTTTAAATTCTCTAAATCTTCGATTGATTTATTAACTGCATTTTCTAATTTTGAAACTTCTGCTTCAATATCAGAAACTTTTGTTTTTTTAATTTCTATATGGTCTTCTGCTAGAACTAAAGCTTTTGCTACAGCAATACCTTCACTAGCTCCAATACCTTTAAATTGTTTACTCATACTTTTTTCTCCTATGTAAGTTATTTCATAACATATATAATTATAATATTTAATTGCTATTTTTTATATTAAAAATATTAAAAAATGGAAAATATTATTATATTAAAAATAAAAAATGATGGTAAACCATCATTAAATTTCTTTGAAAACAACTGAGTCAACAGGAATATTATTGCCTACACAAAAGTCGTAAAGCATTTGATCTAAAACTTGTTGATTGTCAGATTCGGCTGTAAATAAAATTTCAGCACCTCTCATAATTACTTTTTTCATGTTAATTTCTCCTTGTATTTATTTTCTTTTAAATTCTTTTGGTGCAACAGCACCATTTCTTTTATGTTCACTAATTTTATGTAAATGATCAACTCTTGATTTTACATTTTCATCATTAATTTCACCAGCTAAATAAGCATCTATTTGATCATAAGTAATACCTAACTCACTCTCATCAGTTTGGTCTTCTCATAAACTTGCTGTTGGTGCACGATTTATAATTGAAGTTGGTACGCCTAATATTCTCGCTGCTTCTCTAACTTCTCTTTTTAATAAATGTACTAATGGAACCATATCAACTCCACCATCACCGAATTTAGTAAAGTAACCAATATGTCACTCATCAAGATTGTCAGTTCCCAGAACTAAATATGAATTTGTTTGAGCAACAGTATAAAGTGTTGTCATTCTTAAACGTGCTTTTGCATTTGCAATAGCCAATTTATGTTCAGGTGTTGTTGAATCTTTAATAGCTTTTTTAAAAGATAAAAAAGTTTCTTTTAATTCTACATCAATTGCTTTAATACCACATTGATCAATCAACTCTTGTTTACATTTGTAATCTTCATCACTTGATTCAATCGGCATTCAAACAGCAGTGTAATCGTTAGGAAAGGCCTTTTTAGCTAAACAAGCAACAACTGCAGAATCAATTCCACCACTTATTCCAATAACTACACCTTTTGCATTAGCTTTTTTAACTGTTTCTTTAATAAATTCAACTAAATAATCTAAATATTCTTTTAATTCCATAATATTACTCCTTTACAAATTAATCCATTCACTCAAGTTCATATTCAAATACTTTTACAATATCTCCAGCTCCAACTCCACGTTCTCTTAACATGTCATAAACACCAGATTTTTTAAGTTTTTCATTAAATAATAATAAGTTATCATCTGTTGTAATTGGGAACTTTTGATAAATTTTGTAAATTGTATCTCCGGCAACTTCTCATCTACCATTACCTTTATTAATTATTTGAATATCTTCTTCGTCTTCTTCTAATCTATAAACTTTGATACCTTCATAAATATCTTGTTCCATTTCTCATAGTGGAACATATTTAGCAGTTTCAAGTTCTTTTGCGATTTTTAATAATAATTCATCAACATTATCTTTTAATAATCCTGATACAAAAACAACTTTTTTATCTTTGAAATATTTTTTTATGTCTTCTTCCATCATATTTAATTGTGCTTCATCTGTATCCATTTTATTAGCAACAATTATTTCTGGTCTTTCATCCAGTTTATAATTATATTTTACTAATTCACTTCTTATTAATTCATAGTTTTTGATTACATCTTCTTGACCATAATTTCCACTCATATCTAAAACATGGCATATAACTCTACATCTTTCAATATGTTTTAAAAATTGATGACCTAATCCTTTTCCTAAACTAGCTCCTTCAATTAAACCTGGTAAATCTGCAACAACAAATGTTGAACCATCTTTAGCTCTTGAAACTCCTAATTGAGGATTTAAAGTTGTAAAAGCATAGTCAGCAACTTCAGGTTTTGAATTTGAAATTGCTCTAAGTAAAGTTGATTTACCAGCATTGGGCAATCCAACAAAACCTACATCAGCTAAAACTTTTAATTCAGCTTTAACTTCATAAAATTGTCCTATTTCACCAGCTTCAAATATGGTTGGAGCTTTATTTCTTGAGTTTGCAAATCTTGCGTTCCCTTTTCCACCTTTTCCACCTTTAGCAACTAAGACTTGTTTTTTATCTTCATCCATGTCAGCTAAAATTGTTCCAGTTTTATTTTCTATAATCAATGTACCCACGGGAACTCGAACGATAAGATCTTTACCTTGAGCACCATGCATATTTTTTATATCACCTTTAAATCCATCTTGTGCACTAAGTTGTTTTTGAAGTTTTAAATCTAAAAGAGAATGTTTTCCACCATCAGCTTCAAATATTACACTTCCACCATTTCCACCATCTCCACCGTTTGGACCACCATTAGGTACGAAAAGCGCAGTATGAAAACTAACTGCTCCATTCCCTCCATTACCGGCTTTAATAGTAAACTTAGCTGTATCAATAAATTTCATATTTTCCAGCTCCTTTCTTTCTACTTTATCAAATCATTTGATTTCAACATTCATCACATAAGAATGTTGGTTCTTGATTATCAAAATTAATATCCTCGAATTTTTGTCATTCTTGGATAGGTTTTTCAACTAATTTTTCAACTTCACTATCTGTTAGGTTTTTTCCTTGTTCTTTAATTAAACTCCCAATTGGTTTTGGATGATCTTTCAAAACAAAACTAATTTGTGGTTCATAGCAAAGAGAACATCCAATACCAAAAGCTTGTATCATTACATCATTAAAATCATTAAACTCGACATAATTATCTTTATTAAAGTTTATCTTATTGTTCATAACCTTTAATCTCCTTTAATATTTCATGAGCTTTATCTTCATCAAAATTAAATCATTGTTTAATATAAGACATTTCTTTTTTTTCTTCTAACATTTCTATAGCAATTAAAATAAATGCAGCAGCTTTTTCATTTAAGAATGAGTTATTAAATTTGTCTAAATTATTTAAATAAAAATTTATATTCAACATTTTAGCATCATGTGCTATTCCTGGGTTTTCATTTTCTATACTTTTAGAAATAACTTCATCTATTTCAGTTATAAATTTAAAATTATTTTCAAAATCTATTTCAATTGGATTTCAAGATTGTTGGACACCACTATATAAAACATCAAAACTTTTATTTATTTCTTGTTCTTTTAAAGTAAATAAGATCAAAGTTTTAATTGAGTTATCAATTTTTTCTAAAGTAAGTAATTCAGAAACGTCATTTAACTTATCTCTTAAATTAATTTTGTTTAAAAAATTAATACCAAATGCTTGTTGTTCTCTATCACTTGATTTAAGTAATTGCAAAATATATTCAGCATTTAAATTATTATTACTATTTGCTTTTTTTGAAATTTGCTCAAAAATCTGAGTTTTAAACTCCAAAAGTTGTTCTTCAATATCTGAAGGTACATATGGCATTGATAATTCTTGATTTATTTTTAATAAAGCAGTTTCAAAATCGTTTTTCAGAACAAGTTCTTTTAATTCGATAATTAGTTCATCATAAAAATTCATAAAACCTCTTTCTATTAAAAAATCATGCCTTTTATAGCATGATTGATGTTTTCGAGTGGTGCCCACGAGAAGGCTCGAACTTCCGACCTCACGCTTAGAAGGCGCGTGCTCTATCCAACTGAGCTACATGGGCAATTAATAATTACATATATAAATATATCATAAATATTAATCTAATGAAAAATAATTTCATAAATTTTTATTATTAAATAAAAAAACTACTGTAAATAAGTAGTTGTTTTATTTAAATTATTATCATTTATTTTTTGGTTTTCTTGAAGAACTATTTGAAGAAGAATTTCTTCTGTTACGTGTTCCTGATCCCTTGTTTTCTCTTGGACCTGAATGAACTCATTCTCCACGACCAGAACTTCTTCTGTTTCTTCTTTCGTCTCTTTCATTATTTGAATTAAACCCGTCTTTTTTATTAAATGAATCTGGTCTTTTTTCTTTTCCTGTAACTCTTTCTCAACGGCCTGAATCTTGTTTAGAATAATCAGTTTTAACATCTCATGAAGAATGTCTAGTACCTTCAAATTTTTTATTATCTCTTTCTTGACCATCTGTTCTTCTGTCATCACGACCACGGTTTGAGTTTCTTCTTTCATCACGACCACGGTTTGAATCTCTTCTGTCATCGCGACCACGACCTGAACTTCTTCTGTCATCACGGCCACGGTTTGAACCACTTCTGTCTCCACGACCACGACCTGAACTTCTTCTGTCTCCTCGACCTGAATCTCTTCTGTCATTTCTTTCAAAAACATTTTGATTGCTATCTTGATTTTCATTCACTGAATAATCATCAACTAAAGATAAAGCTTTTTTAGCAAATTCTTTTTCTTCTGGTGATAAAGATAGCATTCTTTCTTCTCATGATTGAGAAGTTCAAGCGCTACTTCTGCTATCTAGTCTTTCACTTGTTCTTTTTCTTTCGCCATGAGCAAAGTCTCTTCTATCATTGTGTCCAGCATTTCTTCTGTCATCACGACCACGATTTGAATCTCTTCTTTCATTGCGACCTGAATCTCTTCTATCTCCACGATTTGAATCTCTTCTATCTCCACGACCTGAATCTCTTCTATCTCCACGTGAACTTCTATTTGAGTTCCCTCTTCCTTCTTGCTTGTCTACTTCACCATATTCAGAAATTTGCATTTCATCAATAATTAAATTAAAGTTTTTTTCTATTCCTTTTATTTGTCTTAAAACATTTTGATTTTGTACAAAAGTAATTGAATCACCTTTTGTATTATTTCTTCCTGTTCTACCAATTCTATGAACAAAATGTTCGTCTTCCATTGATACATCATAGTTAATTACGTAGTCAACACCTGTAATATCAATTCCACGAGCAACAACATCAGTTGCAACTAAAACTGATATTTCATTGTTTCTAAATTTTGCAATAGCTCTTGATCTTTGTGATTGTCTTTTATCACCATTAATAACTATAGCTCTAATTCCTGCTGCTTCTAAATTATCTGCAATTTTATCTGTATGATTTTTTGTGTTTGAAAACACTATAGCTCTTTTAGGTTTGTGTTTTTTAAATACTTTAACAATTAAATCTTCTTTGCTAAAACCTTTTGTGAAAATAAAAGTATTTGTAATATTAGCATTAACTTCTATTTGATTTTCAATTTCAATAACGTCATATTCATTCATATAATCATTAGCAATTTGCATTACTTTTGGTGATGTTGTAGCTGAAAATAAACCAATTTGAACATCTGGTGAAACTCTTTCAAATAAAGCATCAATTTCGTTTTTAAATCCCATTTTTAGCATTTCATCAGCTTCATCTAAAATGATTGTTCTAACATCATCTAATTTTAAGGTTTTTCTATTTAAGTGGTCATTAACCCTTCCTGGAGTTCCCACAACTATTTGTGAGTCTTTCAGTCTTTTAATTTGATCTCGCATATCAGCTCCACCGATTAATGGTGCTATTACTAGATTTTCTATTCTTGATCCAAATATTCTAATTTGGTTAACAATTTGCATTGCTAATTCTCTTGTTGGTGCCATTATAACGGCTTGAACTCTTCTTTTGTTTGGTTCTATTTTTTCTAAGATTGGTAATACAAATGATGCTGTTTTACCTGTACCAGTGCTTGATTTACCAAAAATGTTTTTTCCTTCTAGGAAAAGTGGTATTGCTCTAGCTTGAATTTCTGTAGCTTCGTTAAAATTAGCTTTTTCCAGTGCGACTAATACTTTGTCGCTTAATTGTAATTCTTTAAATGTCATTTTCTATCCTTTTTCTATACTCAGGATCAAAAAATTAGCATTTTAAATCACAAGTCATTTATATATTATAGCACAGTTGCTTGTAATTAAAGAAATTAAAATTTTTATTATAAAAAGCAACCTAAAAGTTGCTTAATTATTTATTATTTTAATTTCATTTCTTTAATATCAGATAGTAACATTTCATGTTCTTTATTTAATTGAATTTTATTAAAGTTTTTTACAAAAAATCTTGAAGTAAAAATTGTTTCATAATTATCCGCAAATATTTCAATTGATGATGAATCAATAAATATTTCAACTTTTTGATTTTTGAATTTTCTTAATGCTTTTCTTGGTGTTTCAAAATTTCAATCAACTTTTGCAGTTTGATTTGTTCTATCTAAAATTATTTCTTTATCAGTAAATTTTATTTCTATAAATTCATTTTTTTCGTTAAGAATTTTAATGTCTAAATTATCGCTTAAATCAAACTCTAAATGTATTGCTTTATTTACACTTAATTCTTTAAATGCTTTTTTAGTTGTTTTAGTTAAAACATTTTTTTTGAATTCTGAGTAAGGTTTTTGAACTAAAATTTCTTTTGATCAGCTTAGTTCTCTTGGTATTGTTAACATTGAGTGTCATGAGTATTCATCTGTTGGATATTGAACATCAACCGCACCTAATCAACCTATCATTAAAAGTTTTTTATCAACTCAATAAGTTTGCGGTGCATAAAAATCATGTCCGAAATCCATTGTTTTTAAAATTGATTTTTCATTCAATTTATTGTTTTCAAAATCTAATTTATCTATTTGAGTATAAACAACATTTCTTGAGCTATTTAGTTCATAAGGATTTTCTTCATTAAATCACCCTTCTGATGATTGCATAAATAGCATTTTTCCTTCTAGATAATCTAAATTAGGGCATTCTCACATGTATCCATAGGTTTGGTCTAATGATGGTTTTAGTATTCTATCAAAAGTATATTTTTCCATATCATCAGTTTTGTAGAAAACTAACCCACCAAGCATATCAGCTTTACACTGAGCACCAAAAATCATATATTTGTTATTTTCATATTCAAATATTTTTGGATCTCTTACGTGAGGTGTGAAAAGATTTTTATCGTGCTCTACAACAACTCTTTTATTTACAATTTTTTCATCAATGAAGTCTGCTTTGATTTGCACTTCTTCAATCATTTCGCCATTTTCTTCAATATTACCTGTGTAGTAAATTTTTACTCCGTCTTTTTCTTTAAATGCTGATCCAGAAAATGCTCCTGTTCTTTCGAATTCTTCTGTTGGTATTACTGATACACCTAAATCATCATAATTAACAAAATCTTTAGTTTTAACTAAACGTCAATGTTTCATCCCATGATATGGTTGAAGTGGTGATCATTGATAATGAATATAATGTTCTCCATCTATATAAACTAATCCATTTGGATCATTCAATAATCCATTTGGAGGTGCTATATGATATGTTGGTCTATAATATTTATCACTTGCTACTAATTCATTTGCTTTTTTAATATCATCTTGATTATGTTCTGTTATTAAATTTAATATTGTTTCTTTATTTAATTTCATGTTAATTCACCGAAAAATCTCTTTCTAAAACTTTTGCATTCATTTCTTTGAAAACTTTAATTTTTGATAAACCAATTGTTGCAAAGAAAGTTGTTATAAATGTTGCCACAATAGCTATTGCCATTCATAAGTATGGCCCACCAGCTATTGTGTGTATGTTAAATTTATCTAATATTTCAGGTTTAGTTGTAATTGATAAAAATACTAACAATGAAGCATTACCATTTGTACAAATCACTCCAGCGAATGTTGTTATTATAATACCAACAGTTGCACCAATACTTGCTGCAATAACTGGATAAACAAATTTTAATCCTACACCAAATAATGCTGGTTCAGTCGATCCACTTACATATGCTAATGAATATGAAGGTATTGCTGTTCTTTTTAATTCTTTATTATGTCTATTTATAATTGTTACAGCTAAGATTGAAGTTGCTACTGCAATATTTAATTGTGTAAACATCGGCATCATTGTTGTTCCACCAAATGTAGTAAACTGTTGTAAGTTAATAACTACCAAAACTTGAATTAATCCGGTAATAACTAACCAAGGTAAGGCTAATCCTAAAATTGGATTAAATATATATTTAGCAACATTATCTGTAGTTGCTCAAACCACACCTTCATTCATTCCATATGTTAATAATAAGCCTAATGGACCTACCAATAAAATACCAATAAAGAATGTAGAAATTGTAATCATTGGTATTGCAACCATTTCTTTAAATACAGGTATATCAAATTTGTTTGCAAATCTTTCAATATAGACTGCAATAAAACTCATCGCAACTATAGGAAGTATTTGACCAACATATGATATTTTTCAAGGATATCCTGATTCAAGGAATGATGCATCTCCAAATCATTTAAATATGCCACCATATTCTCCACTCATAATGTCATTTGTGCTTATCAAACCATGAAAACATAATACAATACCAATTGATATACCAATTGCTTGACTACCTTTCATAAGTTTAAAAATTGATCAAGGAATCATTATTGAGAAAGCTAAGTTTAATGCTTTTTGTAAAATATCAAACATTTCCCCAACTGCTTTTGCAAATTGACCAGTTTCTGATAAAGTTCCTGATCCAAAATCTATACCATTAAATACATTTGATAATGTAGCTACTATGGCCATTGTTATCAAAAGAGGTATAAGAGGTTTTACAATAACAGAAATTCCATCAGTTACTACTTTAAAAAAGTTCCCCTCTTTATTAACTCTTACTTCAAAATCGTTAGGAATCTCTTCATATGAAATTTTTAGCGATTTTAATAAATTTAAGAAAACTTCATCAATATTCTCGTTAACAATCAATTGAACAAAGTCATCTTTTAATAATGTTTTAACAAAAATTTTAGAACCTTCAAGTTTATTCAAATTTAATTTTGTTATGTCAATAACTTTGATTCTGATTCTTGTTGAACATCTATTAATTAACTCGATGTTTTTTATTCCACCGACAGCTTCTCTTACTTTTTTACATTCGTCGTAAAAGTGGCTGTTTATTTTTGCATGTTTCATTTTTTCACCTTTCAAATAATAATAATTTCTATTTCTTTTCAACATTTTAGAAATTATTCTAAACTTATTATAAGTCTAACTTATCCTACAATAAGTTGTTAAAAGTAAAAACCTATAATTATAAGTTGGATAAAATGCAAACAAAAAAAGTGGCTAATAACCACTTAGTTTTTTATTAAATTACACATGCGTCGCATTCATAGTTTTCACTATCTTCTAATACTTCTTGTCTTACACGTACGTAGTAGATTGATGCACATTTTTTCTTAAATGCATGAATGTATGCTTTGTTTAAGTCACGAGTTGTAACTTGGTCTGTCATAAATAATGTTAATGATATAGCTTGATCAACGTGTTGTTGAGCTGCTGCAACAATATCAATAATTGGCATTGGTCCAACTTCATATGCTCCTAAAGCATAGTAAGCCATGTTATCAAAATTAATGTTGTATGCTGGAACATAAATTCTTCCTAATTTTCCTTCTTTACGTACTTCAATTGGTGCTACAACTGGTTGTAAACTTGGAGTACATGAAGATAAGTAACTAATTGATCCTGTAGGAGCAACAGCCATTAAATGTGAGTTAGCAATTCCATCTTTTTTAATTAGTTCAACTAATTCAATTCAATCTTTTTGAGTTGGAATAGTTACATTATATTGAGCAAATAATTCTCTAACTCTTTGAGTTTCAGGAGTTCATTTATCTTCTGCGCATTTAGTATATTTGTTAAATCAACTTCCATCAGCAAATTGTGATGTTTCAAATCCATCAAATGTGCCATATTGTAAAGCTAATTTGTGAGATGCTTTAAATGCGTTATATGCCATTGCATAGAAGAACATGTTTGTAAAATCAACCGCTTCAATTGAGTTATATCAAATGAAGTTTGTAGCTAAGAAACCATGTAAGTTCATAGCACCTAATCCTACAGCATGATTTTTTTTGTTTCCTTGTTGAATTGAAGGAGCACTACTTAAATCACTTGTTCTTGAAACTAGATCTAAAGCATTAATTGAGTGTTCAATAACTTCTGCAAATTCAGCTCCACTTTCCATTACTTTAGCAATGTTAAGACTTCCTAAATTACAACAGATATCGTCTCCCATGCTTTTGAAACTTAAATCATCGTTAAATGTACTTGGTGTTGAAACTTGTGCAATTTCACTACATAAGTTACTCATAACAATTCTTCCAGTTGCTGCGTGAGCATTATTGTTGTTTACTGTATCATCAAATAAGATGTATGGGTAACCACTTTCAAAGTGTAATTCAGCAACAGTTAAAAAGAATTTTCTCGCATTAATATAAGTTTTTTTAATATTAGGGTTTTTAACTAGATTTTGATACTCTTGAGTAATTGAAATATCTGACATTGCTTTTCCATATTCTCTTTCAACATCATAAGGACTAAATAAAGCCATTTCTTCATTTTTTTGAGCTAATTCAAAAGTAATATCTGGAATAACTAATCCTAGTGATAATGATTTAATACGGATTTTTTCATCAGCATTTTCTCTTTTAGTATCTAAGAATGACATAACATCTGGGTGGTGAGCATTTAAATAAACAGCTCCAGCACCTTGTCTTTGACCTAATTGATTTGCATATGAGAATGAATCTTCTAATATTTTCATAACTGGGATAACACCAGTTGCTTGGTTAGCGATTTGTTTTATTGGTGCGCCTAATTCACGTAGATTAGTTAAACATAAAGCAACTCCACCACCACGTTTTGATAATTGTAGTGATGTTGTAACAGCACGACAAATTGATTCCATGTTGTCTTCTACTCTTAATAAGTAACAAGAAACATATTCACCACGTTGTTTTTTACCTGCATTTAAGAATGTAGGTGTAGCTGGTTGAAATCTACCCAGCATTAATTGTCTTAATGTTTTTGTTGCAGATTCAAAATTACCATTTCCTAAGAATAAAGCATTCATTACTGCTCTATCCTCAAAATTTTCTAAATATTTTTGTCCATCAAAAGTTTTTAAACCATATGAATTGTAAAATTTCATAGCTCCCATAAAACTTGGGAATTCACGGTGAAATCCATAAGCAATATCAGTAATTTCTTCAATTTGTTCTATTGTATATTTATTTATAAGTTCTTCTTCGTAGTATCCATTAGAAACTAGGTATTCTATTCTTTCTTTAACTGAACCAAATTTTACTAATCTAGGTTCAACATGATGTTTTAAATAAGCTTTAGCAGCATCAACATCTAATTTGAAGTTATCTGATCCAGCAGCTAATATTTTAGCTCTGGCATTTAAAGTAACATATTCGTCACTTTCATCTGTTCCAGATAATGTATTTATTTTTTTATCTTCCATTTTTATTTCCCTCAAAATTCTTTCAATATTTCATTGATTTTTTCTACATCGTTTTGAGTTCCTAATAATTCAAATTGATACAACAATGGAACATTAAGTTTTTTTGAAAGAATTGGTCCTGCCATCGCAAAAGTATTACCAAAGTTAGTATTACCTGATGCGATTACACCTCTACAATAATTTCTATTATTTTCCTTGTTTAAAAATTTAATTACTTGTTTTGGAACTGCTCCCGAAGTAAATTCACCACCACCACTATATGTTGGTGTGATTAATACGTAATCAGAATCAACATTAATTTCTTCTTCTAATTCGTAAGGTATTCTTGAATTCTTAACACTTAGTTTTTGAATAAATCTATGTGTGTTATTTGAAATTGATGAGAAGTAAACTACATGCACTTCTCCTGTAGGCTTAACAATTTCTTCACCTGAAACTAACTTAATATCATCGTGCATATATTAAAACTCCCAATCGTCATCTTCAGTTTCTTCTGAAACTCCCATAATATATGATGAGCCATTCCCTGAAAAGAAATCATGGTTTTCATCAGCTCTAGCTGATAATTGTGTGAATATTTCTGGCTCAATTCTTGTTTCTTCTTCTGTAAACGGTGAATCATAACCTAAATTTTGTAAAAATTTACCTGCGTTGTAAACACTAAATCTAATAGCATCATCAGCTAATCCAAAATCCTCATACAATTCTTTCAAATAAGCTTTTTCTAAATCTATTAATTCATATAATAATTTAAAAACAAATTCTTTCATTTCAGCTTGTTTTTCTGGAGAAAGTTTAGCAACTTTCTTTTGATATTTATAACCACTATAGTAGTTATGTATAACTTTATCTCTTAATATTAATCTAATAATATCTGAAGTGTTTGGTAATTTACCTCTAGCTGATAGGTAAAATGGTAAATAGAAGCCTCCATATAATAAGAAGCCTGGCATTAAAGCAGCTGCAACTTTTGACTTTAAAGGGTCATCATTCACATAATAAGGAATTAATGCTTTAGCTCTTTCTTGTAATGTTTCTGTATTGATAACTCATTCATGAGCCTCTTCAATTTGTTCACTTGAACATAAAGTTGAAAAGATTGAACCATATGATCTAGCGTGAACTGCAACCATAAATGCAAAGTTTGTGTAAATTACTTGTTCATGGTCAGTTAATGAGTTAGGAACTTGAGCCACATCACCAACAGTAGCTTGAATTGTATCTAACAATGTTAATCCTGTAAAAGTTCTTGTAATTAATTCTTGTCATTCTGGTGTCAAAGTTCTTCATGAAGTTAAATCATTTGAAACTGGAATTTTTTCAGGCAATCAGAAGTTTTGTGTAATTCTATTTCATACCTCTAAATCTTTTTCATCATTTACTACGTTTCAGTTTACTGAACGCATTTTTCCTTTAAATCCTTGTTGCGCATATTCAATTGGCGAAACAGACTCGTTGTAATATTGGTTTTTTATTTTTGCCATATAATATCCTTTCTTTTTCTCTTATTATAAATTCAACTAAATAAAAAAGTTTCTTCTTGTCTTTTGGACATAAAAAGAAACTTTAATAATTAAAGAGTGGTTTTTCACTTATAGTCTCCAAATAGGTTTGAAGGCGGGGTCAGTAGCCCATTATGCTACCCTGTATAAGTTTCTTTTATATTCAGTTGTAAATTAATATTAATTTTTTATTTCTTAAAAATCTTAATATTTGCTATTGATTTTATTTTTTTTCTATTTAAAATGGTGGAGTTTGTATAAAACGCCAATTGAATCTACAACTTTATCCTTTTGTTGTAATTTTTTATATTGAGTTAATAATTTGTTTATTTTGAATTCAATCAGTTCAAGGTCTTTGTTAGTAAAAGACATCATGCTTTTTTTATAAGGTCCAAAAGCAATAACGTAATATTTAATTAGATTTTCTCATGAATAATCAAAAGCTTTTGGTGCTTTTGGATCAATTGTAATTGTTAAAGAAATAATTTTTAACATAATAGACATTTGAGAATTATAATCTGCTATTTCCTCAAATCTATCAACTTTATTAAGCATCTTAGAGAAATTTTTTGCATCTAAATTTATTGATTTAAACTTCACATTTTTATAATTAAAGTCAAATTTTTCTTCAATTTGATTGTAAAAATGCATAGTTTGTACTATTCCTACTTTTTTGAATGATATTAAACAGTCTCCAAGCACACCATTATTTCTTTTTGTCTTATTTATAATTTCCATGTAATATGTTGAATATCTAACTCTAGCTATGAAATCAAACAATTTTTCAGACCTAAATTTAATTTTTTTGAATTCTTTGAATTTCTTTGAATGTTTCAATGTTCAAATAGGGTTAAAGTCTTTTTGATTAATTGGTGATATGCTATGTACGTTTTTTAGGGGTCCTTCAAATGTTTTTATGTTGATTTTGCCTTGTTCTTTATTCGAGCTTAAAAATAGGGGTAAATAGGTATATATTGCTTCATATACATCATCACCTTCAGAAATGACAGAAATGTTTTTTAAATTGTCTCTTAAGAATATTGTTGTTATTTTAGAAAGTTCATGAATTATTTTAAATTTCTGTTTTACATCTATTTTTTCTCAATTATCCTTTTTAAAATTTAAAATAAATGCATTTAATTCATCTTCATTTTTTAAAAATTGAATAGTTGGCTCTAATCATTCTTTTTCTTCAGAAGTAAGCTCTCTTCCTTTTTTATATGCTTCAGAAATGTTTTTTCTATTAAATACTTTTTTTATTTTATCAACCATATCTGATGGTTTAAGTACGTCAATCATAAGCATTGTTACTAAAAAAGGATAAACTATAGAATAATAGTATTTGTTTTCTTTTTCATTTTTAAAGTTTATATCATATTCAAATTTACTTGTTAAAGCACATAAATTAGCAAAGTTTCAATAATAATTTTGACTGATATCATCAGAACTGTTAAAAGATGTTTTTATAATATGATTCAAAACAAATTCTTCAATAACTTGTTTAATAAAAATTTTTTGGGTTTCATCAATTTCTTTAAATTTTGATTCAATTTTTTTATCTTGAAATGTAAAAATGAATAATTCATTATAATTTGAAATGATGTAATTTGATATTTCACTAAATTTTTCAGGTTCTATATTTATTAATGATTCGTTTTTTCACAATTGAAATTGAAATAAAGAATAATAAGTAACATCATATATTTCATTTATTTTTTCTTTTAAATCATTATTAATTTTTTTAAAAATCAATGATGAGTCTTTTTTAATATATTCATCAAAATATGCTCAAAAAACAGTGTCTAAACGATTTATCATAATATTTGCTCCTTCTAAATATTTTTAATAAAATCCTTAATAGAATCAATTGCTAATTCTGAAATCTTTTCATTTTTCATTTTTTTAATTTCTTGCTTAGTTACTTTTCTATTAGGTCTTTTAAATTCTATTTCATCAACTATTCCTCAATTTGCTTTCATTGGTTGAAAGTTTGTTATAGAAGCTTTGTTTATATAGTTAAGTAAAGCACCTGAAACTGATTTAGATGATGGTACTTGCATTTCTTTTCCATTAATGAAATTAGCAATATTTATAGCTGTGATCAAACCAGAAACACAAGATTCAACATATCCTTCTACACCTGTTATTTGACCAGCAAAAAATATGTTTTCATTAGTTTTTAATTGTAAATATTTGTTAAGAACTTTAGGCGAGTTTATAAAATTATTTTTATGCATTACACCATATCTAACAAACTTAGCGTTTTCTAAACCTGGTATCATTGAAAAAATTCTTTTTTGTTCAGGTCATTTTAAGTTTGTTTGGAAACCAACAATATTATAAAGTCTATCATTTGCATCATCTTGGCGTAGTTGAACAACAGCATGATTTCTTGTTCCATCAGGTTTATTTAAACCTCTTGGTTTCATTGGACCAAACAATAAAGTATCAACACCTCTTTTGGCCATAGCTTCTACTGGCATACACCCTTCAAAGTACTTTAATTCTGCTTCACCAGGTAAATGCCCTATAGAAATTTCTGCATTAATTAGTTCTTTATAAAAATTTAAATATTCTTCTTTTGACATTGGACAATTTATATAATCGCTTGTTTCACCTTTGTCATATCTATTTTTTTGATATGCAATTTCCATATTTATAGATTCTTTTTCTATAATCGGAGCAACTGCATCATAAAAGTAAAAATCATCATTTCCTATAAGTTTTGTAATTTGCTCTTGTAGTTTATTTGTTGTTAAAGGCCCTGATGCAATAAGTGTTAATTCATTTGGGTTTATATTTTCAACTTCAAGATCTATGACTTCAATGTTTTCATTAGAACTTATTTCTTTTGTTATATATTCAGAAAATAAAACTCTATCAACGGCTAAACTTCCTCCAGCTGGAACTTGTGCATATTCAGCCGCTCTTATAATTAATGAATCTAAAAGTCTCATTTCTTCTTTTAATGTACCGACTGCATTAGTTAATTCGTTACTTCTTAGAGAATTAGAGCAAACTAATTCAGCAAACCCGTCCAAGACTTGGACGGGATTTTTAGTTATTCTTTTAACTTCGAAAAGTTTAACTTTTATATTTCTTTTAGCTAGTTGGTATGCAGCTTCTGTTCCTGCTAAACCAGCTCCAATAATATTTACTGTTTTATTTTTCATTAATTCATCAATCCTGCTTCATATAATTTTTTAAATCTTCCAGGTGTTGAAATTAATTCTTCATAACTACCTTGTTGCACAATACCTTTTCCGTTTGCACCAAGTACTATAATTTGATCAACGTTTTTAATTGTTGAAAGACGGTGAGCGATAGTAACACTTGTTCTACCTTTCATCAATTTATCTAACTCAGCTTGAATTTCTTTTTCAACAATATTATCTAATGCACTTGTTGCTTCATCTAATATTAAGAAATCCGGGTTTTTCAAGAAAACTCTAGCTATAACTAAACGTTGTTTTTGACCACCAGAAAGTAAGAAACCTCTTTGTCCCAAAATTGTATTATATCCATCTTTTAATGAAATAATAAAGTCATGTAAATTAGCTTTCTTACATGCCCTCATGATTTCTTCATCAGTAGCATCAAATTTAGCGTATCTTATATTTTCAAAGAAATCTCCAAACAAGATTTGAGGTTCTTGTTCAACATATCCTACTTTATTTAAAAATGCTGGTAAATTTATTTCGTTTAAATCATGTGATTGTTTAGAAACACTTTCATCATTTTTATATTTACCCTCAACCATTATTTTTCCTTCTGTAGGCATGTAAAATCTTAATAGTAATTTTGCTACAGTTGATTTACCACTTCCTGTTTCACCAACGAATGCATATGATTTACCTTTTTCAAAAACAATATTCATTTTAGGTAAAATTGTTTTTTCAGGTTTTTTAGGATAAGCAAATTGAACGTTTTCAAATGAAATTGAATTTATTTTTTCAATTACAGGCCCTTCTGGGTTTGGTTTAATTGTTGGAATTGGGTCTGTTAATTCTGAAATTCTTTGAGCTGCATTTTGAGCTCTTGTAGCTGATCTCAATGTTGGGATTAACATTGCAATAGCACCAATAACAAATGAAACTAAAACTTGTGCTAAAGGCATTTTTACACTTAAAAGTTCTATACCTGCAGCAAGATCACTTTCTTTTGCGAACATAATACAGAATATAATAACAAACATTGGCATCATCAATGATGCTGTTACTTGAATTCATTGTGTTAATATTGCTGATCAAGTAATTGCTGCATCTCCAGCTCTGTTATATTTTTCATTTAATTCTTCTATTCTTTCAATTTCGTATTCCTCTAATCCTGAAGATTTTATTAATGATATATTTGATATTCTATCTGTCATATCTTGATCAACATCACGTTTTTGGTCAAATGCTGTAATTAATTTTCTTCTACTTTGAATAAAAATAACAACAGCAATTGCAATTGAAAGGAACATATAAACAGCTAGTATTAAAGCTACATATCAAAGACCTGATAAAAGCATAATCACAACTGACATAGTTATACCAGTAAGGAAATAAATAATATTAGTAAAGAATTGTTGAATACCAAACGCTAAAGATTGAGTATCCCCTACAAGTCTTGTTAAAATGTTTCCTGAAACATGATCAAAGAAGAAATCAACATCTTGTTGAGCTAATCTAATTAACATTTTTTGTCTTTGATTAATTTCTACATGAAGTGAAAACTGAGCAATACTTCAGTTAACAACATACTCAGAAAGTAGTAATAAAACTAAAGCAGCTAAAGTTATATATAATCAAGCTGTTCATTCTGTTAAACCAACTTCTCATGCTAAAAAGTTTAATGTATCTGCTCCAGGTTTTGTAATGGCAGAAATCATCATTGTTGCAAACACCGGAAGGAAAGTTGCAACTATAGCATCAAACATTGTAAATAAACACATTGCTCAAAATATTAACTTGTTCTCTTTTGCTGATTCAAAAATTTGGCGCATAAATACACCCATTTTTTTTCATGAAAATTCTAAATTAACATCAAATCCATGTTTATTTAATTGTTTACCATTTTGTAAATTATTGTTGCTCATTATTTGTTACTTCCTTTCCATCTTTTTTTGAGTTTCCAGCATCATATAAATCTTTGAAATGACCTGGAATTTTTTTAAGTTCATTGAAAGTACCTCTTTGAACGATTCCTTGTTTTGGTGCAAGAACTAATATTTCGTCTACATTTTTAATTGTTGAAAGACGGTGAGCTATAGTAACACTTGTTCTACCTTTCATTAATTCATTTAATTTAGCTTGGATTTCTTTTTCTACAATATTATCTAAAGCACTTGTTGCTTCATCCAATATTAGTAGTTGTGGATCTTTTAAGAACATTCTAGCTATTACTAAACGTTGTTTTTGACCACCAGATAACATAAATCCTCTTTCACCAAGAATTGTGTCATAACCATCAGGTCAAGTCATAATTAAATCATGTAGCTCAGCTTTTTTACAAGCTGCAATAACTTGTTTATTTGTAGCTTCAAATCTACCATATCTAACATTGTCATAAACATTACCTAAGAAAATTGCTGGTTCTTGTTCAACATATCCTACTTTATCTAAATAAGATGAAAGAACTACATCTTTTAAGTCAATATCTTCGTTAATTAAAACTTGTCCAATAGTTGGATCATAAAATCTTAATAAAAGTTTTGAAATTGTTGATTTACCTGCTCCAGTTGTCCCAACAAATGCATATGATTTACCTTGTTCAAAAGTAAAGTCAAATTTAGGTAAAACTAATTCAGTAGGTTTTTCAGGATATGCAAATGCAACATCTTTAAAATAAATATTTCCCTTTATTTTTTCTACTATAACACCATTTTTATCTTCAAAATGATTATTAAATCTTGGTTCTTGTTCAAGTATTTCACCTATTCTCTTAGATGCAACATTTGATTGAGTTAATCCAACAAGAACTCTTAAGAATGACATTAATGGACCAATCATAAGTGATGATGCTGAAATCATACCTGGTAATACGGCAACTACTTGGTTTGAATCATAAATAAGTACTGTAGCTATAATCATTACAGTTTCGATGGCATTAATAATTAAGAATATCAATGATAAAACTATAGCTTGATAGTAGTTCATCAATGATGATTGTTTAAAGTAAGGTATATGTTTTTCAATAAATCTATTTTCTTCATATTCTTCTGTTCCAGAAGCTTTAATTAATTTAACGTTGTTAATTCTATCTGTAACATCTCCATTTACTTCAGTAACAATTTTTCTTGTTTTGTAAGCAATTGGTTTCATTGGTATAAATAAAATAAAGAATATTAAAAATAAAGTTAAGAATACACAAATTAAAACTATAGTTAATGAACCACTAATTGTAGACATAACTATTATTGCTGCTATTGTTGTCAATATACCATTTAAGAAAGTTATTGGAATAATCCCAGTTTGTTCTCCAATGATTTGTGTATCAGAAACAACTTTTGTTAAAATTTCCCCAATTTTTTTATCAGAGTAGTATGACATGTCCATTGAAACTAATTTTTTGTTTAAGTCATTTCTTAAATCAACTTCAATTTTTTTCCCTAACATACCAGCTGTTCATTGAGAAACAAATGTTGCAATAGCCATTGCAATAACAATACCCATTTCAATTCAAAGTAAACCTGTAAAGTTAACTCCTCATCATTTAGCTAAAGCTTGACTATATCTTTCTCATAAATCTGTTCCTTCAGCAGCGTCTTTATATCTTTCAACTACTACTGCTGTACTCATTTGTTCAATAATTTTTGGAGTCATAGCTGTAGCAACTGAAAGAATTAAAACAGAAACTAGCATTAAGAAAGTTCACATTTTGTTTTTACCCATATATCTTAAAATTAAAGCTATATAAGATTTTGATTTTTTCTTTGATTTTGTTGGTTCAAGTTCAGTGTTTAAATCTGATTTTTTTAATCATCTTGAAACTCTTACTTGAGGTGTTGAAGATTCATTGATTTTTTCATTATCAAGCATCTCTTGTTCTTCTCTGTCGATCATAAATACCCTCTTTTCTAAATAAAATTACTTTTGTATTTTAAATATTTTACCACCAAAATACAAAATAAAAAACACCAAAAGTGTTTTTAAATTTGATTTAGAATATCTGTTGCACTTTCTAATAATTTAGCGCCATTTTTTAATAAATTATTGCTAGAAGATTCAGTATCTTTTAAATTTTGTGGAATTGCGAAATAGGGTTTATTTTCATTTAGAACAGCATTAAACAAAGGCTCAATTTTTTTAAAATTTGAATGTTCTAAGAATATAATCGCTTTTGATAATCCATTTATTATTCTTATATTCATTTCTTCTTTGTTGTTATTTGACTTATACTTAAAATTATTTGATTCTTCATATTCACTTATGATTATAAAATCATAATATTCTATATTTTTATGTTTCGCTCAAGATTCACTGTTTAAAAATGATTGAAGTGGTTCTTTAGTTACAACAATTAACTTACCTTGTTTTTCAATGATAAAGTCTAATAATTTATTATCTTGAGAATTTTCACAAGATAATAGTATTGTTCTATTTTCTTTAATAAGATCTTCAACTACCTGTTTTATTACTTTAAAGTTATACTCATCAATATTATCTGAACTATTAATAAAAATTGTTTGAAAGTAATTTTGTAGTAATGAAATATTACCTAAATAATAAAGAATGAAAGGGGGCTTCATTATTTGTTTTAAGTTGTTTGGGTATAGTGGATTTATAATGGAAATAAAGTTATTTGGTATAGAATTTGGAACTTTAATTAAATCTTGTGTTTCTATTTTTTCTTTTCTATCTAACGCATCATAAATTTTTTCTCAATCCCCATGGTATTTTAAAGAAAAATATAATAGTACATTATCCATAGTATTAATTTAAATACATTATTCTATTTGCAATAATTTCGTTAAAAACATTTGAGCTTTCTTTATTAACTGATGAATGTATTCTAGCTTCAATTCCAACAACAGCTTGATCATGTAAAGCAAACTCATCATTAATAGCAGATGATCAGGCTTTTATGTTAATTAAATCATCTTCATTTTTACCTGTTTTAGATTTATATAGGTTAGGTACTCTAACTACAAACTTATATAATTTTGCATTACCATCTTTTGATGTGTAAGTAACTTGTGCATCTCCTTCAATTTGACCAATTATATTTACTAAATTCATATGAACTCCTTTTTTTATATGTGTCAGATACCTGACATAATATAATTAAGAAAAAAATAAAAAAAATAACATTAAAAGTTATTTTCTAGAATATCTTTAATTGGTTTGTAGGTTTTTCGGTGTATTGGCAAAACACCAAGCATTTTAGTTTTTTCAACATGTTCTTTTACACAATAACCTTTATGAGATTCAAAATTATATTCAGGATAAATTTTAGCATAATCCAACATTATATTGTCTCTTGTAGTTTTTGCTAAAATTGAAGCTGCTGCAATTGATTGACTTAAATCATCCCCTTTAATAAATGGGGCACATACATATTCTTGAATAATAATATTTTCTGCATCAATCAAACATAAATCAGGCTTAGGTTTTAAATTCATAATAGATTTTGTCATACCAATTCTGCTAGCTTGTTTAGGATTTAATATATCTACTTCATCTGCTTCAATTATTTCAATAGCATAGCTTATAGCTACTGACTTTATTTCTTCGCAAAGTGATTCTCTTTGCTTTTTGCTTAATTTTTTTGAATCTCTAATTAAACAATTTTTATAATCTTTTGGCAATATTACACTTGCTACAACAACAGGTCCTGCCATTGCACCTCTACCAGCTTCATCACTGCCACTAATAAAATCAGTTTTATATTTTTCTCTAATTTGACTATCAAATAATATTCTTGATTCATCTATCATAAATCTGAAATATCCTCGATTGCTTTTTCATTTTTAATTTTTGATGCTTTTTCCATTTCCTCTGGAACAACTTCTAAAATTCTTTCAAAAGAAACTTTATTAAATTCATTAGCAATAATATCTCTCATAAAAGCATCAATTACTCTATCATAGTCAAGTAAATCATCATTCATGTATCATTTTCTTACTTTTGCAATCATTTCAAAAATTATAAAAGTATCTGTTATTTGAATTGGTCTTTGTAATCTGGGAGAAATTTTATAATGATTTTCAATTAATCCTTCATAGTGATTAAATAAGTATTGCATTAATTTTCCTGCAACTCTTTCTTTAGGATATACATCTTCTTTAATAGAATTAATTGCACATATATTAGTTGCTACAGTTTCATTTTCTAACTTTGCTGGTAACACTCCGGGTGTATCTAATAAAGAAATAAATTGTGATAAGTGTATTAATTGAATACCTCTTGTTAATCCTGGTTTATTACCAGCTTTAACACTTTTGTTTTTGATCAATCTATTAATGAATGTTGACTTACCTACATTTGGGATTCCAATAACTAAAACATTAATTAATGAGTTTACCATTCCTTTTGCTTTATCTTTTTCTTGTTTTTCTTTTGTTGCTTTATTAATTAAGTCAATTAATGGTTTAACAATATTTTTTTGTTTATCGTCTAAAACCATTACAGTATTATTTTTTTTCTCATAAAACTCAACTCATTCTTTAGTTATATTTGGGTCTGCAATATCAGCTTTTGATAAAACATATAAGATTGGTTTATTCTTTAAAATTTTTGAAAAAGTTAAATTACGAGATGAATATGGTGCACGGGCATCTAAAATCTCGATTACTAAATCAACTACAGGTATTTTTTCTTCAATGTTTTTTAAAGTCTTATTCATATGACCTGGAAATCAGTTAAATTCTGCACTCATATCGTTTTCTCCTTTTAAATCTTTTTATATTATAACAAATAAAAAAACCCTCATTTATTATGAGAGTTATATTGTTTAATAATTGACAACTATTTTTTATCAGCTTTTGTTGGTAAGATTTCTTTAATTCTTGCAGCTTTACCTGATAATTTTCTGATGTAGTAAATTCTAGCTCTACGTACACGTCCACGTTTAACGATAGTAACTTTATCAATAATTGGTGAATGTAGTGGGAAAGTTCTTTCTACGAATACACCGTTTGATAATTTTCTAACAACAACAGAATAAGTAATACCTGAACCTTGAGTTTTGATTACTAATCCTTCAAATGTTTGAATACGGAATTTTTCTCCCTCTTTAATTTTAACGTCAACTTTAATAGTATCCCCTGATGTAAAATCTGGTAAGTCGTTACGTAATTGGTTGTTAATAATAGCGTATTTTGATTGTGTTGTTTTAGTTGCTTTTGATGCCATATTATTTATCTCCTTTCGATTTTCTAAGATTTTCTAATAATTGTATTTGTATTTTATTTAATTTGGACTCATCAATTAAATCTGGTCTTTTATTAAAAGTAGAAATTAATTGTTGTTCGTCTCTTCACTTTTGAATATTAGCGTGATGTCCACTTAAAAGGACTTCAGGAACTTTGTCTCCCCTATAATCATGGGGTTTTGTATACACTGGATAATCTAATAAATTATTTTCAAAACTTTCTTGCTCATGTGATTCAGTATTTATAACTCCTGGTAGAATTCTAGTAATAGAATCTAGCATTATTAATGAAGGTAACTCCCCACCAGTTAACACATAGTCACCAATAGATATTTCAACATCAATATATTTTAATATTCTTTCATCAAAACCTTCATAATGACCACATACTATAATGATGTGATTGTATTCTGTTGCAAATGATTTTGCTAAGTTTTGATTTCAAGTTTTCCCTTGTGGAGATGTTAATACAACAATTGAGTTTTCTGTTTTAACAGATTCAATTGCACTAACAACTGGATCACACATTAAAACCATTCCTCTTCCCCCTCCAAATTGATATTCATCAACTTGATTATGAGGTAGTGTTGTAAAATCTCTTATATCAATAATTTCTAATTCAATCTTTTCACGCTCTAGAGCTTTTTTAATAATTGATTCAGAAATATAAGATTTAATAATATTTGGGAATAACGTTAGAATTGAATATTTCATTATTTTAATCCTTCAATGTTTTTTAAAGTTATAATTCTAGATTCATCATCAATGTTGTTAGTGTACACATCAACCAAAGGTACTCAAAATGCTTTTTCTTCATTTTCTAATAGTACTTTGACTAAATCATGATTACCATTAAACATTGTTTCAATAACTTTACCATTTTGTTTGTTATACACAACAGAATAGTAAGTTAAATCATAGAATATTGAAAATGCATCATTGTCATTTAAATATTTAACTTTTTTGCCTTTAAAGATTTCAACCTCATTAATATGATTATGTTCTTTAAAGTAAACAACTAAATGACTTTTTTGCATACTTATTGATTCAACTTGTTTTGGAATAATTACATTGTTTGTGTTTTCAATAAATAAAAGTTTAATTCCATTTATGTCATTAACTTCAATGCTTTTTTCTAAAGCTATCTTCACAGCTCCTTTAATACCAAATGTGTTGACAATTTTTCCAATAGATAATAAATTTTTATTTTCCATTTTACTTCCTTGCTAAATTTAAAGTGGTTTTAAAACAAATTTTTAATTCTGTTCGAATTATTTTTTGTTAGCAAGTTTTGCTTCGTGTAATGCTTTCATTACACCTTGTTGTGATAATAATTCTCTAACAGTTTCAGTTGGTTGAGCACCATTTTGTAATCATTTTAAAGCTAATTCATTGTTAATTTTAACTTCTGATTTTAATGGATCAAATGTTCCAATTAACTCTATGTATTGACCATTACGGTTAACTCTTGAATCAGCAGCAACGATTCTGTAGAAAGGTGCTTGTTTTTTACCAATTCTTTTTAATCTAATTTTTACCATGTTTCCTCCTATAATTTTTAAAACCTTATTTAATTTTACTAAAAATAAAAAGGGTGTCAAGTAAAACTACTTAACTTCCCTCATTTTTTATTTATATCTGTGGTTTATTGGTCTCATTCTTCATTCAACAATGCTGAAAATTGAGAAAGCTACGCTATATCTTAAGATATTTCATGCAAATATTGAAATTCCAATAACAAAATTAATATCTGCTACATTTTCTAACTTACCATCTGAATGATCATGTCCTTCATGGAATAAACTTATTGAATGTTCATGTACATGATGACTATTAGTTGTTAAGCCGTCTAAATACATTCCTAATATAAACATACCTGTTGTAATAATTGATGCAAATATAATCATTAGTGGAATTGGTGCGAACCTTTTGAATCTAGATTTTATTTTATTTGTTTCTCTATGTATTGGTGAGTTATTAAAAAGTACATTGAACACAAGTCATACCATTCAAACAATTAACACATTTTGAGGTGCTTCAATGACAGTTGATCAAATACCATGATCTCCACCATGCATGGCAAAATGAATAAAAGGATTTAATAATCCAATAATTGATGAAAATATTGGACCCAATGTTGCTATTGATATACAAATAAATGCAATATCTAAAAATCTAAAATCAATTCATAGTTGACCTGAACCTACTGGTAACGCAATTTTTTCAAATAAAATGTCTAGAGCGCTAACTGTTGCTGTTAAAGCTAAGAACACAGAAGTAAGTACCATTTTATAAATAAGTCTTCTTCTAGACATTCTAAATTCAATAGATAGTTTAAATTCATCTTTTTCAATATGGTCATGCCCACCTTTTGAATCAAAGTGATGAATTCCATGATAGTGATCTTCTTTTCTATGTTCTTTTTTGCTTATTTCTTCTTCTTCGTTTAAACTTATATCTTTTAAATAAGTTCCATATTCTTTTTCTTTGTTTTTCATGTTTTCTCCTAATTTATAAAAATTATAAATAAGAATTATAAATATTTCAAGCAATTTTAAAAAAATAAAAATAATATAAGATAAAATAAAAAAAGAAATGAGGAAATTAATATGTCAAAAAACAATGTATTAGATATGATCGTTGAAATTCCTAAAGGTTCTTCTAATAAATATGAAGTAGATGCAAAAACTGGAAGAATTATTTTAGATAGAGTTTTATACGGTGCTAACTTTTACCCAGGAGAATACGGAATGGTTGAAAATACACTAGACTGAGATGGAGATCCATTAGATGTTATTAGTTTATGTACATACCCAACAATGCCTGGTGTTCAAGTAAGTGTTAGAATTTTAGGATCAATTAAAATGATTGATGCTGGAGAAATTGATACTAAATTATTTGGAGTTTTCAATGACGATCCAAGATTTAGTTCTTATGAAAAATTAGAAGATGTTCCTCAACACTTACGTGATGAAATTGAAAACTTCTTCTTACAATACAAAGCTTTACAAAAAAAATCAGTAAAAATTAACGGTTGAGGAACTTTAGAAGAAGCAATCGAAGAATTACATGAATGTAAAGAAAGATTTGCAGAATACAAAGACAGACTTGAAGCTGGTGAAAGAGACTTAATCTTAGCTGAGTGAAAAGAAAAAGGAATTGGGCAAGGATAATTTAAACAACTTAAAGTTGTTTTTTTATACAAAAAAAGAGGTTTTTAACCTCTATCTTACATATAAACAAATGGTCCAACTCATTTAGCGTTTTCTCAAAACTCAGAATTTTTTATTAATGGTAAATAACTTATTTTTATATTTTGAGCATAAGTTCTTGCACTAATGAAATCTTGAACATATTCTTCTAAAGTTAATTTAACCAATGAGCTGATTTCATCAGTGTAATTATATTCAATAGCTTCTTTAACTTTAAGTGAAAAGAAATAAGACATAATCATAGAAATAAATCCTATAAAAAATAATACTGAAAACATAGGGATTTTTCATATTCAAAGAATAATCTTATCTGTGTTTTCGCTTGTTCTTCCACTCATATAACCAAATAAAATACAATTTATTAATAAACAAATACACATTAGTGCTAAAGATAAAAATGGAATAGTTACTAACAATCATTTGTATCCTCTTACCAAACCATTTTTTTCATTTATTTTTGACGCTATTCACAATCTTGAAATAATATAATCAATTTCATATCCAACAGATTCAAATATTTTTTTAGATATCACAATTTGTTTTTTACTTTTATTTAGGTTTCTAAATAAACTAATATAGTTTTCTGTATCTGCATAAATGATTTCATAATCTGCTAAATGATAAATTCTTTTAAACTGTTCTATAATTCTTTCAATTTCTTTTGAGCTTATAACATCATTGTATGAATTGATTCTGGGTACTTGATAATTTATATATGACTTATTAAAATACAACACCGAAAATAGTAACGATATCATAACAATAAAGTTAACTATTAATAACATTAAATTTATAATAAATAAGTTATCCATATTATCACCTATAATGATTATAAAAAAAATAACACCTAAGTGTTATAAAAAGATTTTATTAATTAAATAGTTGCATTGTGATATACATTTTGTACATCTTCTAATTCATCAAGTTTATCCAATAAAGTTTGTAATTGTTGTTTTAATTCAGCATCTGAAACTTCAATATAGTCATCTATTGGAATTAACTTTATTTCTGACATTAAGTATTCTTCAATACCTAATTCATCAAGTGAGTGTTTAACTGCATTAAATGATTTATATGGAGCTGTAACAATGATCATGTCTTCTTCAACTTCAACATCATTTACATCAACTTCACTCATCATTAATTGTTCAAGTACTTCTTCTTCTGTTTTACCTTTAAAAGCAAACATTGAAACTTCTTCAAACATAAAAGCAACTTTTCCTTCGGGATTACCATGATTTTTATTAAATACTTCTCTAATATTGGCAGCTGCACGGTTAACATTACTTGTTAAAGCATCAACTATAATTGCTGTATTTCCTGGACCCATACCTTCATATCTATTTGATACGTAGTTTTCTGCGTCTCCTCCAGTTGCTCTTTTAATAGCTCTATCAATAACTTCTTTTGGAATTTGATTTGATTTGGCTTTATCAATTAAAGCTCTTAATGCTAAGTTTGAAGATGGATCAGATCCACCTGCTTTGGCTGCCATATAAATTTCTTTACTTGCTCTACCATTAGCTGCAGATTTTTTTGCAGCTGTTTTAGCCATTGAGGCGGCGCGGACTTCGTGTGCTCTTCCCATATTAAAACTCCTTTTTAATTTTTTCTATATTTCTTATAACTTCTTCAACTTTTTCGTTTAAGTTATCATTGTTTGCATCAATTACTAAAAATGGAAAATCATTTTTATGTTCTTGATAATATTCTTCGTATGATTCATTCAATATTTTTCAATAGTTTTTGTCAATGCTTAATTCAGCAGCTCTTCCTCTTTCATTGATTCTTCTAATTGAAGTTTCATCTGAAACCTTTAAGTAAACAACTAAATCAAACTTTAATCTATCATTAGGATATCTTAAGTTTTCTGATACAACATATTGGAAAAAATCACAATATGTTTTGTAGTCTGTGTCATTAACATTTCCCATTTTATGACCAACATTCATGAAAATCGGATCTTCAATAATTGTTCTGTCAAAAATTTTATTTTTTAAATCTTTTGCTGCAAATAATTGTTTTGATCTAGCTGTTAACATAAATATTTGCATTCTAAAAGCATAAGCCTTAATATCTTTGTAATAATCTTCAAAGTAGGGGTTTTCATCTATTGGCTCAGGAAAAATTTCATAATTTAATCTTTCTGATAATTCTTGTGATATTGATGATTTACCTGCTCCTACTGTTCCAAAAATTGCTATTTTCATAATATATACCTCTTTATTTAATTTTTAAGTCTTCTTTTCTTTTTGTTGATTGATAAATTCCATAGAATTTTTTAACCTCATGAGGTTTTAATTCTCTATATCTTCCAACTTCTAAATCATCAACTTCCAAAAATTCAATTTTAGTTCTTTTTAATTTCATTAAGTTAGCTTCAATAGCTGAAAACATTTGTTTAACGTGGTGTTTTTTACCTTCTGCAATTGTCATTTCAATAATTGATTGATCTTTTTCTTGATCATAATTTAATAATTCTGCCTGAATTGCTTTTGTAAAGTAATCATCTTCAATTTTTACACCTTTAAGTAATTGGTTAACTTGTTGTTTTGAAACTTTACCTTTACATAAACCTTGATAAGTTTTAAAGAATTCATATCTTGGGTGCATAACAAAATTTGCAAATTCACCATCATTAGTCATTATAATTAAGCCACTAACATCATAATCAAGTCTTCCAACAGGATAAACTCTAGTTGGTACGTCTTTAAAATAATCTGCAACTGTTTTACGTTGTTTAGGATCATACATTGTTGTTAAAACAAGTCTTGGTTTATTAAATAAATAATAAAACTTTTCATTGTTCTTAGTTGTTTGTTTACCGTTAACTTCAATATCAGCATCAGTACTTGTTTTAAAACCAAGTTCAGTGATAACTACACCATTTACTTTAACTTTTCCCTCAACTATTAATTTTTCAGCGTTTCTTCTTGAAGTAACACCCCTAGCTGAAATTATTTTCTGTAATCTTTCCATTAAAACATTCCTTCTGAGTCATCTTCCTCAAAAACATCTTCTTCTGAGATCATTTCTTCAGTAACTTTAATTTCTTCTTCAAAATTGTTTTCTTCATCTTGATTTTTATATGAAGCAAAATCTATTTGAGGTAAAGCTTCAAATCCACCTGTTATATTAAATAATTTAAAAAAGTTATCTGTTATTGTATAAAGATTTGCACCTGTTGAAGTTTTACCAACTGCTTTAATTAATTTTTTTTGTCTTAATCTATAAATTTGGTATGAACATTCTGCTTGTCTTATCAACTCAATATCATGTTTTGAAATAGGACCTTTATAAACAATGATTGATAAAACTTCGATACTTGAATTTGATAATCTTGAATTATTTACTTCTAATTCTAATTTAGCAAAGTATTCGTGCAATTCTGGTTTAGTTTGTAATCTATATTTATTTTTTCCAAATTTTTGAATTGAAAAAGCACAATCAGGATCTGAAGAATATTTTTTTTCTAATTCTAATATAGCTTCTTGGATTGTAACTGGTCTAACATCTTCAAGTACATTTTGTAAGTCTAGTAAACTAATACCATCATCACCATATACGAATAATAAACCCTCAACTATTGCTTTAATATTGCTATTCATATTCTTCTACCTCTTCTATTCTTCTTAATACAGATTCATCAGCTAAAGCTTCAGATGTGAATCTAAATTCTAATGTATCATTCTTTTGATTAATAACAGCAACTTGATGTCTTACCATATCTAGTACAGCTAAAAAAGTTGAAATTAAATTAATTAAGTTTAATTCATATCCAGTGATAACTTCTTCAAGTCTTCACTCTTTATGTTTGTTTGTTTTCATAACATCAACAATTGATCTTGCAATTACTTGTGGAGAAATAATTTCATTTTGGATAGGTGCATAAGCATCTTCTAACAACATATTTTCATCATACTCAAAATCTTCATCAAAGTTTTGAGCTCTTTGTAAAATTGATTGGAATATTTCAGCGAATTCGTCAATACCAATATCAAGTGGGTTTACCATTAGTTCATCATTTCTATCTGCAATAGATTGAATAAATGATTTTTTTGTTTTTGGTTTTGAAAAAGTCTTTAAATATTCTTCTTGTTTATTATAGAAATATTCACTAACTTCTTTAATTTGTCCATATTGATTAATTTGCTCCAATAAATCCTCAAACATCAATTCTTCTTCAGAATCATCATCGTCATTTGGAAGCAATATTCTTGATTTCATTTCAATCATTTGAGCTGCTAAAACTAAATATTCACTAGCTAATTCAATATCTAATTTTTGTTGTCCCTCAATATATTTTAAATATTGATCAATTATTTCACTTAAATTAATTTCAAAGATATCAATCTTTTTATCTTTAACCATGTTTCACAATAGGTCTAAAGGACCTGAGAAATTGGAAATATTTAATTCGTCTCAATGTTGCATGTTATTTCTCCTTGTTTATTTACTATTTTATAATAAATAAAATTCTTTTCCTATTTATTAACTTGATTTAATTTTATTAATTTTAGTAATTCGTCATCGTTTTTTAAATCTCTATGCATTTGAATTAATGTTCGAGCAACTAAAACGAATAATAGTTCTGTTTCTAATGCTATGTTATATTTTGATTTTGGATCTGTAAAAGAATGTTCTAGATTGTTTCTTAATTTTCTTATGTAATGAAATGAAACTGATTTATTTAATATTTTTAAATAATCTGCAAAAGCTAATTTTCTAACTGTTGTTTTGAATAGTGGCATTGATACTGAATCAAAATCTTTTGTAAAAATAAAATTACTTTTAACATCAATGCTCTTTAAATTGTATTTATCCACAAAAAATACATTAATAAACATTAACTTATCAAAAATTGAATATAAATATTTATACATAACCAATTGATCATGAAATTCTAGTTCATTAATTGCAAATCTCTCATTGACACTATCATATGATTTGCTTTTAGAAGATTTATTAATGTAATAGTTAACAATCATTTTTATTTCAGAATAAATATAAAAGTCAAAAAAGTAATTTTTAATTGTCATTAAAGAAAGTAGAGTTTTTAAAAGATATAAAAATTCATGTGTATCTTTTGTTGAAACAACTTTTTTACTTGGTTTAATATCAATATCTAAAATTCTATTATTTTTGATCAAATTAATATTAAGTCTGTGAGAAATTGTTGAATCTTTTAAAATTACTTCATCAATCATATTTGCGATAAAAAATAAAATATCGTCAGCTTCAGACTGCTTAATTCTTTTATTCTTAACTATTTTAATTAATTGTTTTATTTTTTCTGAATAATCAATTAATTTTAATTCATTCATAAATTTCTCCTTTCTTTTAATTACTAATTATTTCAAATGCATTTGCATGTCATTTATAAATTCTAATGAATATTTCATTTTGTTCTTTAAAAAATGATTTAATCATTTCACCAGTTATTTTATTGTCTAACTGTTCATTATGTTCTATTAATTTTTTATCTGAAAAAATAATAACTTGTTTTTTTATTCATTCAGCTAATTTAGCCGCATGTTGCTTTTCTTCTAAAGTTAAAGTTTTGTTATTATATTTAACTTCAAAATCATCTTTAATATCAGAATTTAAATTTTTATAAGTTATAACTTCTTTAAACATTGTTTGTTTAATTGACTCATGAAATTTATTTTCAAAATCATCTATTTCTTCTTGTTCAATAAACAACATACCAAATAAATCAGAAGGCTTAACAAATTTATGATTATTATATGAAGCTATTTTACTAACTACTTCTTCAAACTTTTCGTAAAGTGATTTGCTTATTGTAATTTTATTTTCATTTTCAAAATATTTTATAAAATCACGAAATACTTTATTATTTAAATTTTCATCTATTTTAATATCATTAATTTTTTCAAAATTATTTTTCATATATTCCTCTTATTCTGTAACTATTCTTGAATTAATTTTTCTTTCAACTGATTGTTTTTCATACTCAGAAAAAATATGTTTAATATTTGCGTAATCAACAAATTCTGCAATAACTTGATCAATTCAAATAACTGTTAAAAATAAATAAATACTATTTATAAAGAATAAAGCTGCTGCAGTTATTCTAATAACAATTTTTAAATTATTCTCAAAAGCAATAATATTATCTATATTTGTTTCTGCAATTATTGCTTCAATTGATTGGTAAGTAAATAAACCAGATTTAGTATAAATAATTGAATTAAAAACAAAAATAACTAAGAATTGACCTACAAGTAATGCTGAGGCGATAAAACCAGTTACTGGAACACCTTTTGTTGCTCTATAGTTTCACATAATTGCGAATCCAAATCACATGTAAAATAATATAAAATATGACGCACCAAATATTAAATTAGAAATAACCATTCAAGTAGGATTAATAATAAATGTACTAATTAATAGTGCTATTCCTGAGATTACAATTAGACCATAAATTAGATTTTTAACTCCAATCTTTGGTAATAAAATTTTATACAATGTATAACCTATTGCAAATTGTCCAAATATAAATAATGCTTGGTATTTTCTATCTAAAGTTGATAATCATTCAACGTCATTATTACTTATTTTTGAATTTGTTACAAAATACATTCTAAATATTGGTGACTGAACAAAACCATAAATAACACCCAGTAATAAAGTTAAAATAATTAATTTTACCAAAGTTGATTTAGAGTATTTTATTAATTCCTCTTTTAAAACTAATCTAAATTCACCAATTTTATTTTTATTTTCTGTTCCAATTTTAAAACTTATTAATAAAGAAATTAACAGACAGATAATTACAAAAATATTTAGAATTATAAGTTTATCAGTTAGGAAGTTATTTAAACTTATTATTCAATTACCAATAAATGTTGCAAATGTTATAACAAACCCAACTGAGAAAGAAACTTTTAATGCAAATAGTCTATTGTATTTTTGCTCATTTAAATATAAAAAGTATAAACTCTGTGAAGAAATGCTTATGGCCAATATAATCGCTTGCAAAATAATAATAAATTTAAATCAAGCACTGTCATTTAATGGAATCAATAAAAGCATTGAAGCAGCAATTGACGCAATAATTGAAGATCTTATTCATATATTTCTGCTTCTAATTTTTCCTGTTATTCAAGTTGCTAGTGGTTTCATTAAAATAGCAAATAAAATTGAACTACCAAATAATAGCAATACAACAATTATGGCTGGTGGTGTGTTATGAAAAGTATCAGTTAAAATGTTTGAATTTTCTTGTATCAAAATAGCATTCATAACTCATACGATTAAAGTCTGCATATAAAATCAAAATAATTTTTTTTCAAAATTAAGTTTTTTGTAAATGAAGTATAAGAATAAAAAACCTAAAACAATTACAAAAGGAACAACAATAATTAAATCTCAATTATTCATGTTACATTGTTTCTAAAGCACTGACACCAATGATGTTAAATGCATTAGTCAATACTTGTAAAACAGACAATACCAATCCCAATCTTGCTTCACTTGTTGGCACATCATTTTCATCAAGAATTTTTGTATCAGCATAGTATGAGTGGAATTGTTTACATACAGTTTGAATGTATTCACATATTAATTGAGGCGCTCTATTTTTTGCAGACATTTGGATAACTTGATTGAAGTTGTCTAATGTTAACAATAACTCAACTTCTTTTTTGTTTGATAATAAGTTAGATACGTTTAAATTTGCTTTTATATTTTTTTGATCAGCTTGATTTAAAATTGAATGACATCTTGCTGTTGCATATTGAGCATAGTAAACAGGGTTTGTTGCATTTTTTTGTTGAACTAAATCTAAATCTAAATCCATGTGTGAACTACTTGATTTAGAAGCTAACATATATCTTAAAGCATCTTTTCCAACCATTTCCATAATGTCAACTAATCAAACAGCAGTACCTTTTCTTTTACTCATTTTGTATTCTTTACCATCTTTAATAAGCCTTACCATTTGGACCATTTCAATTTCTAAAATGTCAGGATTATGGCCTAAAAGTTGTAGTCCTGCTCTCATTCTAGGAATATATCCGTGGTGATCTCCACCTCAGATGTTAATTAAAACATCTGCATGAGTTCTTTGAATTCTAATGTTGTGAGTAGCTAGATCAGGAACAATGTAAGTTAGTGATCCGTCTTTTTTAACAAGAACACGATCTTTGTCATCCCCAAATTCAGTTGTTTTCAATCATAAAGCTCCATCTGCTTCATAAGTAGCATTTTTTTCTTTATATTCTTTTAAAAGTTTTTCAATCTGATTTGTATCATACATTTCTTGTTCACTTGAATAATGATCAATAACTACACCAAAATCTTTTAATTGTTGTTTGATTTCAGTTAAGAAATGTTGAACTGCTTCTTTTCTAAAAATTTGGTGAGTTTCTTCATCTGAAATAGCTGTTTCAGTAAAAGTTAAATTTTTAAATTTATCACCATATTTTTGAATCATTATATTTGCTAAATCATCATAAAATGTTCCACCATAAGTATTAGCAGGTTTTTCTGTTTCAATACCTAAAGCTCAAAGATAATGAACAAAAACAGTAACTGCTAAAATATTTATTTGATTACCAGCATCGTTTGTGTAGAATTCAGTCTGAACTTCATAACCATCAAATTTCAAAACCTCTTCTAATACTGATCCTGTTACCGCATTTCTTGCATGACCTACGTGTAAAAATCCAGTTGGGTTAGCTGATACGTATTCAATATTAATAATTTTATTCTTAATTTTATTTTTACCGTACGCTTCTTTTAAAGTTGTAATATTTTTAATTGTTGTTGAAAGCAATTCTGTTTTTAATTTAATGTTAATAAAACCTGGTCCAGCAATTTCTATTTGGTCATAGTAATCTTTTTGTAATAATTCATTTTTAATATTTTCTGCTAATTGAATAGGATTTTGTTTCAACTCTTTTGCACTCATTAAAGCAAGAGTTGTAGAAAAATGACTATCAATATTATTTTTGTTAATTTCAACAATTGGGTCTTTTGATATATTAAATTTTTGCGCAATTTCTTTTAAGTCTTTTTTGACTATGCTAATTATGTTTTCCATTTTTATTCCCACCTTCTAAGGAAAAAACATTTGTATAACAAATGTTTTAATCTATATTGCCATTAATTCTTTTTCTTTAACTTTTGATATTTCGTCTAATTGCTTAATACTTGAGTCTGTTAATTTTTGAATATCTGTTTCAATACCTTTAACAACATCTTCACTTATTGATTTATCTTTTTTAGCTGTATCGATTGAATCTCTACGAATATTTCTAATACGTACTTTAAAGTTTTCTAATTCTTTATTCATTTTTTTAACTAAATCTTTTCTGATTTCTTCTGTTAAAGCTGGTATGTTTATTCTTACAACCTCAGCATCAGAAACTGGATTTAAATTTAAATCTGATTTATTAATTGCTGCAACCACTTCTTGAATTAAAGTTTTGTCTCAAGGTTTGATTACTAACAATTGTGGTTCAGGTGTTGATATTTGAGCAGTTTGATTAACGGGAGTTGGAGTTCCATAGTAATTAACCATAACTTTGTCTAGCATTGTAGCACTTGCTCTACCTGTTCTAATTGTTTTTATATGTTCTTGTCAAGCAACAACAGTATCTTCCATTTGTTGTTCTGCTATTAATAAAATTTCATCCATATTTTTTTCCTCTATTCTTCTATTATTGTTGATTCTAATGAACCTTCCATAACCTTAATTATGTTGTTTTGTCCTTGCATGTCAAATACTTCAATTGGAAGTTTTGCATCCTTAGCCAATGTTGCAGCTGTTAAATCCATTACGCGTAATTGATTTTCAGCTATTTCACGATGAGTTAATTTTTTATAAAATTTTGCATTCGGATTTAAATTTGGATCTGAGTCATAAACTCCTTTTACTCCATTTTTTGCCATCAATACTGCATCAGCACCAATTTCGATTGCACGGATTACTGAATTAGTATCTGTTGTAAAGTAAGAGAACCCTGTACCACCAACAAAAATTGAAATGTAGCCTTCATTCATTTTTAAACGAGCTCTTTTAAAGTTGTAATCATCTGTAACTGTTTCAATTGGTAAAGAAGAATAAACATTAACTTTGTCATATCCTAATCGTTTGATAGTTGATTCAAGTGCTAAACCATTCATAACAGTTGCTAACATTCCCATGTAGTCAGCATTAATTTGTGGCATATCAATATCAGTTCCAAGTTTACCTCTTCAGATATTTCCTCCACCAATAACGATTCCTAATTTTAATCCATTTTTTGCTAACTCAACAATTTGTTTAGCAATGTCTTCTAATTTTTCTTTGTTGTAAATTTCATTTTCGCTTTTTAAAGCTTCACCGCTCAGTTTTAATAAAACTGTACTATATTTATATTTCATATTAAATACCTCATTCATCTTATTTATTATACCCAAAATAGACAATAAAAAAAGTATTCATAATAGAATACTTGCTATTTATTTTAGGTTATTTTTTAATAAATTTTTATCTTTTATGAAAAATAAATAAACTGTTAATATAACTGAAATAAATTCGAGTAATATAGTTATTAAATTCAGAATTCCTCAAGAATTATATAATGTGTTCATTGTAATCAAAGTATATGTGAATAGACTTATAGATATTATTAGTAAAAATAAAATATAAAAAATTTTATAAGAAATTTGCTTCTTTTTTATCATTAGAAATAAAAAATAAATAGATACAATAAATGAAACAAAAGATATTAAAATTGCTGAAGTTATTTGTAGTATTTCTATAGTTGAATATCTCATTTTAAAATCCTAACTTTCCATAGTTTGATCAATATGATTCAGAATTTTTTGTAAAGTTTGAAAATTTATATCCTTTTTCTTGAAGTGTTTCAATAAATTCAGGTAACCACTCTTTTGCATAATCTCTAGTATGGGCAACAAAAATTTGACCTTTTTTTAAATTATCCATATATTGTTTAATAATTTCATTTTTACCGGTTTTTTCTTCTAAAAAATCTGTTCCTAAATATCCTCTAACTCAAAATGGATTTTTAACTTTACTTTGCACATATCCTAATCCTCTATAATATTGAAGATAAGGCATCCTAATTGGTATATCTTTTGATTCAACAATTTTGCCATTTTCGGCATAGGCTTTAATTATCATGTCATTTACATTGTTTAATTCTTTAACTAATTGCTTTTGATCATTTATATATTCATTATGATAATAAGAATGATTACCAAGCGTGTGCCCTTCATTTACCATTCTATCTACAACTCTTTTTACTCCTGGTTCTGTTTCATATTTTTCTAAATTAATACCGGTCATAAAAAAAGTAGCCTTTATATTATATTGTTTTAAAATATCTAAAATTTGTTCATCAGCAGACGCTGATGGACCATCATCAAAAGTTAACATAACAACTTTTTCCTTTGTTTTTATTTTATTTACTTCTTTATTATGACTCATTGAAATAAAACTAAAAATAAAGCATATTAACATTAAAAAAAATATTATAAGTTTATAAATTTGTTTTTTCATTTTGTTCCTTCTTGTAGAATAAAAGCACTCCTAAGAATGCTTTAAACTATTTATTTCTAATTGTTTTATTATGATATGCTAATGCATCTTCAGTATCAATTTTGATACCTGTCATTTTTTCATCAAAGAATGAAGCATCAACCATTTTTCTACTAAATTTAACTTTTTTTGTAACTCTTTTACCTTGTTTGTAAAAAACATAAATATTTTCAGTTCTAGTATCTTTTATAATTTTAACAATATTTTTATTGTCAATTTTTTCTCCAATTAAATTAACTGAATCTTTTGTTAACGCAACACCAAAGTGTGGTATGAAAAAGAATAAAGCAATTACTGAAGCAGCAATGAAAACCATTCCTATAACTGTTGTTACTATAGCACCTGTATTTGCATTTGAATTATCAGGTTTGTAAATTATAGCTGTTATAATTCCCATAATTTCACTTATTGAAATTAATGATACAGTTACAATAGGTAAAACTAAACCATATTTTTTTGACTTAGTATCAAGTTTTATAAATTGGTAGTAATAAAATGCTAGTGTTAATAATAAAAGTAATGAAACTCCAATTAACACGATACTCATAATTAAAAATTTTGAACTCATAACTAGTTACCTAATTGAGCAGCTACTTCACTTGCAAAGTCAGTAACTACTTTTTCAATTCCTTCTCCAACTTCATATCTAACCATGTCAATTAAAGTTACTTTTTTAGATTCTAAGAATTGACCTACTTTAAAACTTTCATCAACAACATATTGTTGGTCTACTAAACTAATTTCTGATAAACGTTTTGATAATTTTCCTTTTAAAATGTTTTCTAAAACATTTTCTGGTTTACCTTGTAATTTTGGATCTTCTTTAGCTTCAGCTTTAATGATGCTAAATTCTGATTCTTTAAACTCAGCAGGGATTTCATCAATGCTTTTGTATTGTGGACTCATTGCGGCAACGTGCATAGCTAAGTTGTATGCATCTGTTGAATCAAGTGTTCCTTTAAAGTTCAATGCAACTGAAACTCTTTTGTTTGCATGATTGTATAAAGTAGTTGTATTTCCAGCTTCTTTTTCAATTAAAGTAAATCTTCTTAATTGAATTTTTTCTCCAATTGTTGCTGTAGCACTAACTAAAACTTGTTCAATTGTTTCTCCAGAGTTTGTTTTTAATGCTAAACCTTCTTCTAAAGTTTTAGCATTTGAAGCTAATAATACATTAGCAATTTCATCGATTAAATTTATAAATTTTTCGTTTTGTGCAACGAAATCAGTTTCTGAGTTAACTTCAAGAATAACAACTTTTTTGTCGTCTTCTTTAGCTAATGCTACACCCTCAGCAGCTACACGGTCTGATTTTTTAGCAGCTTTAGCTAATCCGTTTTCTCTTAATCAAACGATTGCATCTTCGATGTTTCCATCAGTTGCTTCTAAAGCTTTTTTACAGTCCATCATACCAGCTTGTGTAATTTCTCTTAATTCTTTAATTAATTGTGCGTTTACAGCCATATGTGTTTTCTCCTTTTGATTTTATTAGTTATTTGTTCTTTCAGGTTTATTTCAGCTTCTGTTGTTTGAGTAGTTGTTTTCGCCTTCTGTTCTTTCACGTTTAACAACAACTGTTTTTAAAACTGAAGGTGCTAATTTTAAATTAGCTCCATCAGCGAATGCATCAACTAAAGCATTGATCATAATGTTTACTGATTCTTGTAAATCATCGTTTGCAGGAATTGGTAAAGTTACGATATCTGGATCAACGTTAGTATCACATAATCCGATAACTGGAATGTTTAATTTAATTGCTTCTTTAACAGCAATTTCATCTGATTTAGGATCTACAACAATTAATGCAGCAGGTAATTTACGCATTTGTTTGATTCCACCTAATGATTTTTCTAAGTTAGCTTTTTCTTTTAAAATTAAGATTTGTTCTTTTTTAGTTCTTAAAGCTAATTGTCCATTTTTTTCTGATTCTTCAATTTCTCATAAAGCTTTAATTCTTTTTACGATTGTTTTGAAGTTAGTTAAAGTTCCACCTAATCATCTTTGGTTAACATAATAGTTTCCTGATCTTAATGCAGCTTCTTTAACAGCTAATTTAGCTGAACGTCTTGTTCCTACGAATAAAACTTTTTCACCTTTAGCTCCGATTGATTGAACTAATTTTTCAGCTTGTCTTAATTGAATTAAAGTTTTTTCTAAATCAATTACGTGGTTTTTTGATTTTGACCCATAAATAAATGGTGCCATTTTTGGATTTCATCTTTTTGTTTGGTGACCGTATTGAACACCAGCAGCAGATAACTCATCTCTTGTTACTTCTTTGTATGCCATTTTTGTACTCCTTCTTTTTGTATTTGTTAGGCTTCCAAGCGATTCGAACACTAACCACCCTTTTACTAATTCGGGCACTGGGTTAATGAATTCTCGCTTGTGATTGAATATCTATATTTTTTGTTAAATAATCAACTTTTAAAATTATAGCAAAAAAAGCCCAATTTTTAAAGGGCTTAGTTTTAAGAATTAATGTTATTTTTTAGTTTTCACTTTTGCAACTGTTGTTTCAGTAGGTTTTAGTGTATAAACTTTTGGTGTATTTTTATATTTATATCTTTTTTCAAAATAATTTTCATCATTAATTATTTCATTATTTTCTTCAATTTGATCGTATAAAGATTTCATTATTTGATCATTTTGATTTGATTCTTCTTCAGCATTAATACCTGCATCAATGAACCTAGCAATTTTTAATTTACTACTATTTTTTTGAATAATTTGTTTAACAATCGGTAAGTTAACAATAATATTTAAACCAATTTTTGGTCTGAATATTAAAGGCAATATAATACAAATTGGTAAACTTGTAATCCCTGTAATGGCGAGTACACTAACAATTGTTGGAATAGAAATTGAATCCACAATAACACTTATTGTACCAGCTTCAGTAGTTGCAATATTTATTTTTATTAAAGCAAATTGACTTAATCCATATTTTATAAATAAAGATGTTGAAATAACTGGAACTAATAAGAATATAAAGTTTGGTATTACATTTTTTAATGAAGAATTATAAGTTATATGCGTTCAAGTAAATGACCACAAGAAGAAGTAAGCAATCATCATAAATATTAATTTGATTATGTAAAAGTATCTAATAATATTAGGTATTCAATTAGGTTTATCTCCTGAGTTAAAAGCAAAAAAGTAAATTAATACTAAAGTTATAGCTTCTGTTACTACATATCAAGTTGCAATCAAGTTCAATCATTTAGTTGTTCTTTTCTCAATACCTTTAGCTTGAACTAAAACATACTGACCTTGTACTATAATAATGGCACTTGTAGATAAACCAAATAATATTGAAAATTCTTGTCCAGAAAATATATATTTTAATGCTTCTGCTTGATATATAGCGCTAGCTTCTGTTCCATCAAAATCTTTTGCAATAACGTTTCCAAATAATCCGGTTGCAACAAAAGGTGTAAGGATCGAAATCATAACAAAACTAAATGCAGCAACAATATATGTATAAAGTTCATAGTTTGTATATGTTTTTCATTCTATTCTTCCTTCTCTTAAAATTTGAGATATAAAGAACTCTCTAAAAGAAACAATAAAATTTAACATAATAATTCTTATATTAATACCTACTATCATATAAATAGATAACATAGATGTTGTTTTAAGACCAGAAGCTCCTAAAACAATAAGAAGAATAATAATGTCAGCATTCATCAAAGTATTTATTCCTAATGAAGAAAAGAAAAGTTTTGATGATTTTCTCACTAAATTATGATCGTTAAAATCTGAGTAAAATTTAATTCATGGGTATTTTCTTTTAACATATACCATAATCATAAATCCACGAATAAAAGGATAAATAACAATGGGTAAGAAAACTAAAACAGGACTAATATGTATTCCTTTAAAATTTATATAACTTAGTAAGGAAATAATTAACATATATACAATTACATCAGTAAACAAAATAATTGCTCTTCTTAAATAGTTTTGTTTGTCAGCTTCAAGGACATTTTCATAAATACCAAAAATAGAAGAACTAACAACTTGCTTGAACCCAAAAAAGAAACAAACAAATCCTAATTCTCATAAATGTATTGTAATTGGATCCATTCCATCTTTAATAATTGGTCCTGTAATACTTGTTGTAATTGGATCTCCTTGTAAAAAATGTGGAGCTAAAGCAATTTCAAGAGGATATAAAATTGAAATTAAAGTTACAAAAATTAATCCTCTTCATAATTTATTACGATATTTTCTTTTTGCTGTTGAAAAAGATTCATTTGCTGTAATTCAATCTTTTTCCATGATTGGTTTTGCCATTAAAATAACTGTAGTTATTCCTAAAGCACCTTCACATGTACCACCAATAATAGCGATTGACATTGATATTCTTACGAACCCATTAAATTCAGTACCATAAGCACTCAAAATTCAATAAATCATAAGAATTTGAATAATGGTATTTGTTAAAGAAATAGCAACTCCAACTAGCGCACTTCAAACACTAGTTCTAGCTGATGTCTTTATAACTATGTTTTCTGTTGCATTTGTAGCTTCAGGTTGCATTTCTCCACCTCCTTTTTATCAGGTTGGTTCTATTTCTATAATTTTACCATTTAGATTTTCCAAATTTCCTTCAAAACCATTGAACACTAATTTATTAGCAAATAAAAAAATCATTTTTTCATTGTTTATTATTGTTCCAGAATATCTAGAATCATTGATAATTGAAGCGCCATAATATTCAAGAGTAGCTCTAATTTGGTGCTTTCTTCCTGTTAATATTTGAACTTCAAGTTCAGTTTGTTCATTAGTTACATCTAAACTAACAACATTAAATATTGTTGTAGCTTCTTTGTAATCACTTCTAAATTCTTCGCTAAATACTGATTTTTGAATTATTGGATCATATTTAATTCATCCCTTAGCAATTAAACTTTCTGTTACTGGAACATCAATTCTACAACGGTAGTATTTTTCAATTTTTTCTTTATCTTGAATTGCTTCCACCATAATGTCATGTGTTTGTTTATTTTTTGCATACATAATTAGTCCAGATGTTAATTTATCCAATCTATGAATATGACTTATAACATATGAATTCTCTTCACTAGGATTATATTGATTTGTGTCAAATAAATAATTCTTAACAATATCATCCATACTTGTTTTAACTGGAGAATGGACTTCAACGTTATAAGGTTTTTTAACAATTAAAAGATTTGAATCTTCATATATAACGTCAATATCATAATTTGTTATTTTTTTGAAATCATCCCTTAAAACTGGTTTGTTATTGTCATAAACAATAATTTCATCATTAGCTTTAATTAAATAATCTTTATCCTTAATTCTTTTTCCATTAATTTTAATGTCACCTTTTCTTAGTCATTTGTAAATAACTGATAGAGGTGTTGTTTTATAATTCTTTTTTAAAAATTTAAATAATGACTGATTATCATCATTTTGATTTGCTTTAAATGTATTCATTAGTTTCTCCCTGCGATCATTCAAATAAATGTTATAAGGTTTGATCCTAAATGAACTAATCATGAATAGGTTACATTACCTTCTGTGTAAATAAAAGTTGCTGATAATATAATTGATGGAATTAAATATATGTAAATGTTTTGAACATCTCCCATACCTACATGTACCATAGCAAAAGCTAATGATGAAATGATCATTGCAAATCACTTATTACCAACTCCTGTAAAAATTGAATCTCTAAATGCTAGTTCTTCAACTAATGGTGCAACAACAACACTAAAAATAAATAATAAAATTGAATAAAATATTTTAACTGTAATTGAAGAGTTTTTATAAATTTCACTAAGTGCATTTTGATTTGCTGTTTCTTTTTCAATAAAACTTAATCCAAATGATACAGCGAATAAAACGATTGTCATTATTAAAACTACTACTATTACTTTTTTTCATTCTTTTTTCAAAGTCAAAAAAATTCTATCTTTCAAAAATGGCACTTTAATAAATAATATTATTCCTACAACAACTTCTGCAATGATTTGTAGTGTCATTGATACAAATTGAGTTGCTACCGGATTATTTTTGCTGTTTCAACCAGATAAAGCTAAAAATAACGAACCTAAAATTATTACAAATAAGAAAGGTAATACTATAAAAGCATAAATACCAAAAGCATTGGTTCTTGTGAAAAGTTCATTGTCTCTTTTATATAAAACAAAACAACCTATTGCAGAGCAAAATATTTGAACTGAAACAAACACAAGATTTATAATACTTTGTGTGTCTTCTTCTGTATTTGCGTTTATTGTGAATTTTAATATTATAAGAACTATTAATGGCACAAATAGAACTGAAGTTGCGAATATGATTCCATCAATCAAAGGATTAAAAACATTAAATTTGAATTTAACTTCTTCTGGTAATTGATCTTGAAATCTCATTTTGTTTAATGATGATTTCATAAAATTTTTGAGTTTATTAATTATTAATTTCATGTTTCTCCTTTTTTCATGTCTAATTAATTAAAACATATAAAAAAATTGCTATAAGCAATTTTCATTAATTTTGTTTTAACCTTCAATTAATGCTGCAGCGATCATTGCTTCTTTAATACCAGCAACTGCTTCTTCAGCATCACTACCATCAGCAATAATAGTAATTTCATCACCATTTTTAATTTGCATTGATAAGATGTTCATTATTGATCTTAAGTTTCCTGATTTACTTCCTGAAACGATTTGAATGTCTGAACCATATTTTGAAGCTGCTGAAATAATTGCAGTAGCTGGTCTTGCATGTAATCCAATTTTGTCAGTTATAACTGCTGTAAATTGTGCCATTTAATTTTCCTCCTGTATTTTTTGATACTTAATTATTATATCAATAAGTTGATATCATTATCAATTCTTATTAATTAATTTTTCTTTGATATGGTTGCGTCATTAACTGAAATTGGCATAATTCCATAACTTGAACTAAAAGCAACCTTCATTGTTTGGTCGTTTATTTCAATAACAACTCCATCACCAAAAATCATGTGTTCTATAACATCATTCTTCTCATATCCTGCAGATGTTTTCACATGCTGATTTGATTTGATTGAGCTTAAGTGACTTGTATTGGCAAACGGATTTGAACTCTTTTGATATTTACCTTCAAACTGATATAAATCTTGGTCGAATTCCTTAATAAATTTTGATGGTGCTAATTCTGATTGTGAAATAAATGAAAATTCACCTTTAATATACGTTATATAAACTTTTTCTTCTGCTCTTGTTATAGCAACATATAAAGTTCTTCTTTCTTCTTCTATTTCTCTAGCTGAATTTGAAGATAATCTACCTGGAAATACATCTTGATTAAGCCCGACAACAAAAACTATTTTATTTTCTAAACCTTTTGCAGCATGTACAGTTAATAAAGTAACTTTTTGTGCTTCAATATCATCAGCATCAGAATTTAATAGTGCTTCTTCTTGTAAATAAGAAACTATTTTATCTGTTGATCCTTCGTTTAATTCTTCAGTTTGATATGATTTATCAAAATTTTCTAGTTGATCATACAATGAATCTATGTAACTTAAATCTTCTTTTTTTTCTGTATCCTTCAATTTTTGAATATATCCTGACTCAACAAGCATATATTGCAATGTCATTCTGATATTCTTGCTTTCATTATAAACATTTACAGAGTTTGAAAGAACATTTCTTATTGTTGTCAAATGTTTTGAAACTTGATTTATATGCAATTCATCTTCATTAACAATTAAGTCATAAAGCGATACATTCATGTCATTGGCTTTTTCTTTTAATTTCTTAATTGTTACATCTCCAACTTTTGGAATGCTTTTTAAAACTCTTTCAACAGCTTGTTCATCTTGTGTAGCTAAAGTTCTTAAAAAAGCATTTGCTTCTTTAATTACTTTTCTGTCTTTAAAACGAATTCCACCAATTAATTGAAAAGGAATTTTATTATTTTGAAATTCTTTTTCAAATTCTTGTGATCAAGCATTAAGCCTGTATAGTACAAAAATGTCTTTATACTCATAACCATCTTTGATTAATTCTTTAATTTTTAAAGTTACATATCTTGCTTCATCATTTCTAGATTCACATTCTTTAATTATTGGTAAATCTCCTGTTGCATTATTTGTAAAAATATCTTTAGCTTCTCTATTTTTATTATTATTAATAAAGTCATTTGCTAAGTCTAAAATTTTCTGAGTTGATCTATAATTTTGATTAAGAGTGATGCTAACACCGTTTGAAAATGATTTTGTAAAATTCAAAATAATATCAACTTTTGCCCCACGTCAAGAATATATTGTTTGATCTGGGTCTCCAACTACTGTTAAATTATTTTTATCTCTTGTTAAAAATTTTATTAAATCAAACTGTAGATCGTTGGTGTCTTGAAACTCATCAACCATAACATAATCATATCTATTTCTTCATTTTTCTAAAGCTTCAGGATGCTCATTAAAAAGTTTAAAAACAAGAACTTGTAAATCATTAAAATCAATTGAATTTATTGTTTTTAAATAATCTTCATATTTTTGATATAACGTAGCAATAGCTCTTTCAATCCCACTATAACATTCTTCTGTTGCTTCTAATGGAGATGTTAAATCATTCTTTCAATTACCAATTCTATAAATAATTTTTTTCTCTGTGTATTTTTTTAATTCAGGTAAATGACTAAAGTGTTCATTTATTAAACTTCTTAAAATTGCAATTTGATCACCTTGATCGATAATTAAAAAGTTTTTATTTAAACCTACTAATTCAAAATCTTCTCTTAAAACTCTTGAACATCAAGCATGAAATGTAGAAATATGAGGATTACTTTTTAAGTCAGGTATAATTTTTGTTACTCTATCTCTCATCTCTCTTGCTGCTTTATTGGTAAAAGTCACAGCTAATATTTTATAAGGAGCCATTTTTAGTTCTTCAATTAAATAAGCAATTTTTGTGGTAATTACTTTAGTTTTACCAGAACCAGCACCAGCAACTATTCTTAACGGTTTGTCTGTTATTGTCACCGCTGCCAATTGTTGTTCATTTAATTGTAATAATAAATTATTCATGGCTTTCTCCTTTTTCTTTTTGTTCTATTTGTTTTTGATTCTTTTTTTCAATTTTTAAATTTTCAGTTAAGCTAGGTTTATCAACTTGTATTGAATTATAAAATTCTTTTTCCTCTGAGTTACCAATTTCATTTAAAATTGCATCATCAAATTTACCTGGTGTTTCTTTTAAAACAGATTTGCCAGATTGATTTTTATAAATTTTTGTTTGCTTTTGTTTTTCTAAAACAACTATAACTTTGTTCTTCATATCTACTGATGCTTGATGATTTTTTTGTAATTTAATTGACAGTGCTATGGCAATATTTCAAATTAAAAAAATTCAATAGTTTAATTGATATATTATATAACCTGCATCTAAGTAACCACTAGATTTAGTCTTATCATATTTTGACATTAAGAAAAGAAAAAGTATGTTTCCTAAATATAATAGACACCATGGTAGTAATATAAATCATAATTCGCGTTCAAATATATCCTTGAATTTTAATTTTTCGCTTGCTTTAAATTTCACTAACTTTATTCTAAAAATAATTTTTCCTACTGTTTTACCATTAAAAAAGTATGGTAGTAAAACAAAGTAGGAAAAATTTCATATTAATGCTGCTGAAAAAATTATAAATAAGAAAATTCAATTACCTTCTTTAGCTTGATCTTTAAAGATAAATCCTAAAATTAAAAATAATAAAGAACTAATAATTAAATCTGTAAGTCTTGCAAAAAATATTTTTCATAAACTTGGTAAATAAAATTCATTTTCCTTTAATGCGTTTTCTTCTACTTTTAATAATTCATAATTTCCATCAACATTTTTATTTACTTCAAACATTATCAATTATCCTAATTTTTTTAGTCGTTCATTAATAAAGCTATTGAAATTTTCCATTCTTATTGTGAAATCTGGGTTTGCGTTTTCTAAGAAAATTGCATTTTGTGTTGTGAATTCCTTCACTTTTCTGTCAAGTTTTGTATTAACAAATAAAATTGCTTTTTTATTAATAGCTGGATTCTTGATGCTTTTTGAAAGATTCAAGAAATCATATGCCATACAGTAATTGGCTGCAAAGTTTAATTCATCTTTAAATTCTTTATATGTTCCAATTCTTCTGTAGTAGTTTAATACGTGAGGTCATTGATTAACTATATCAAAAATTGAGTATTTAGGTACAGATACTTTATGTTTAAATAAAACATCTCCTGATAAATAAAAGTTTCTTGAGTGTGCAAGTGCCATAAATAAAAATAACATATCAAATCTAACATTCTTTTTGAAAGTTATTCTAAAATCTTTTATAAATTTACTTCTAAATAATTTACCATAAATTTCTTGTGAAATATAAGCAAATACTTCTTTATTATCTTGTAAATCATACAATTTATTTGTTTCTAATAATGGTTGTGTATCACCCTCAAATAAATTTGATTGTTCATACTGAACTTCAATTAAATCTATTTTAGCTTCGTTTGATTCAACAATGTTTTGTACTGTCTGTACATAATTTTCATTAATTAAATCCCCTTCTTTTAAAAATGAAACATACTCACCGCGAGCTAACTCTATCCCATTATTTCAATTTAATGATTCTCCTTGACCTTTTGAATTAAAGATTAGCATAATTTTGTCGTTTTCAATAAACTGATCTCTAACAAAATCTATAGCTTCTTTTTCAATGTTTGGTTCGTCAACTACTATGATTAACTCATATGAATCATTAGTTTGTTTTTTTAGTGTATTAATTGTTTTAAATAATTTTTCTTCTCTAGCTTGGCTAGAAATAATAAATGAAACTAACATTCTTTTACCTCTCTTGAATATAACTATATATATTTTACACTAAAAGGTATTTTTTTGTTATTTATTCCTTTAAGTAGTTATCGATGAACCTAATTATTTTTTAAAATGATTTTAAGATATAATAATAAATAACGAGAATACAATAAGTTTTTTAACATGAAAGGATGATATTATGAGTATAAAAAATTATTTATTACAAAATGAAATACCAACTAACGAATGATTAACAAAAGATGATAACAAAGAAGTAATTAGATCTGTTTCTACAAAAGTAGCAGATGTTAATAACTTATCAAAAGATGAAGAACTAACAATGAAAAAATTAATTGATTTTGTTGTAGCTAGTCAAGACGAAGAATTTAATTATGAAGGTAAAGAAGACTATTTACGTCCCGCTGTAGGGCTTGCCGCACCTCAAATTGGTGTAAATAAAGATATGTTTTATATTAGATTTAATTTACCAAACAACCAAATAGAAGAGTATGCAATGATTAACACAGAATACCTGGCAAAATCATCAAGAATGGCAGCATTAGAAGAAGGCGAAGGATGTTTAAGTGTTGATGAAGACAAACATGGAATTGTCCCAAGATCTTGAATAATTTCTGTTAAGGGGTTTGACTGATTAAAAAAAGAATGAGTCGAATTAAAACTTAAAGACTATCGCTCTATTGTTTTTCAACATGAAATGGACCACAATATTGGTAACTTATACTATGACCATATTAATGTTAATGAACCTGAATTTATTGGCGAAGATTGAGTTGTTCTTTAATTTATGATATTATCAATTTAACAAAAAACAAATTACATATTAAATGTTAAGTCATTATATTTTAATTAATAATCATAAAAATGAAAATTTAATAGTTAAAACATAAGTAATATTTATGTATGTTTATTTTATATAAAATGGAGGAAAAATGGAAAAGGAAAAAATAACTTCTACTAATCAAATTATTGAAAAAGAAGATTTTGAACCTTTTGTTTTTAAACAAAAAGAAGTTCAAAGAAAATATATTAAAACTGAATCACCAACTAAAGTTTTTGCTTTAGGTGGACTTGAAGAAATTGGTAAAAATACTTACTGTATAGAACATGAAAACGAAATTATTATGATTGATGCTGGAGTTAAGTTCCCAGATGATTCTATGTTAGGTATTAATGCAGTTATCCCTGATTATTCATATTTAAAAGAAAATGAATCAAAAATAAAAGCGCTTTTCATAACTCATGGACATGAAGATCACATTGGTGGAATTCACTATTTAGTTAAACAAGTTAATATACCTGTTATTTATGCACCTGAATTAGCTGCTGCTTTAATTAGAGATAGATTGAAAGAACATAAATTAACTGACAAAACAATTGTTAAAGAATACGTTGCTGATGATATATGAGCAACTAAAAATTTACGTGTAAGTTATGCAGCTTTAAACCACTCTATTCCTGATGCTTTTGGTATTTTAGTAGAAACACCAAATGGAAATATTTTTTCAACAGGGGATTATAAATTTGACTGATCACCTTTAGGACACTTTGCTGAATTAAGTAAATTAGCCAGCATGGGTGATAAAGGAATTGAACTTTTAATGTCTGATTCAACAAATGCTGAAGTTGAAGGTTATACACCTGGTGAAAAAGGAATTATTGAAAATATCGATAAATTGTTCTTAAAAGCAAAAGGTAGAATTTTTATTACAACTTTTGCTTCTAACGTTCACCGTATTCAACAAATTGTTGAGTTAGCTAACAAATATGATAAAAAAGTTGTTATCCTTGGAAGATCAATTGAAAGAATTATTAAAATAATCCGTCAAATGGGTCACTTAAAAATTAATGATAAAATGTTTATTAAAGCAAATGACATTGATAAACATCCAGCAAATAAAATAATGATTATTTCTACAGGTAGCCAAGGTGAACCAATGGCAGCTCTTTCAAGAATTGCTACAAATAGACACCAATCTATTTCTATTATTCCTGGTGATACAGTTATTTTCTCTTCATCACCAATACCTGGAAATAGAGCTGATGTTGAAATCTTAATTAATAGACTAACTAGAATTGGTGCTAATGTTATTGAATCTTCACCAAGCAACAGAATTCATACTTCAGGTCACGCTAGTCAAGAAGAGCAAAAATTATTATTTACATTATTAAGACCAAATTACTTTATGCCAATGCATGGTGAGTTCAGAATGTTAAAAAAACATATTGAAACAGCTGAATCTGTTAACCTACAAAAAGGGCATGGATTTGTTATGGCAAATGGTGATCAATTAGAATTATTACAAGGTAATGCTCAAATTGGTAAACGTGTTGATGCTGATGCTATTTATGTAGATGGAAAAGATATGACAGCTCATGCTTCAAACATAATTAGAGAACGTGACATATTAAGTAAAGACGGTTTAATTTCAGTTGTTGTTTCAATTGATTCTCAAACTAATAAATTATTATGTGCGCCCAGAATTATTTCACGTGGAAGTTTTTATGTAAAAGATTCAGGTAATGTAATTAGTGAAGCAATTACAATTGTTACAGAAGCTATAAATGAAGTGCTAAATTCTAATAAACCTACATTTGGTGCAATAAAAAAAGCGATTAAGCAATCACTTTCTCCATATATATTTAAAACTAAACGTAGAAATCCATTAATCATTCCAGTTATATTAAACAAAAAATAAGAGTTTTTAAACTCTTATTTTTTTAATAATTAATGTTTGTGATTTTTAACTTTTTAATATTTTTTGAATATTTAATAGAATTCTTTAAGTCTTTTCGTGTTTTTAAATCTGTTGTTGTTTTTAATGATTTTCTAAATTTAATTATTTCTAATTTTGATTCTTGTCTAACTTGTACAACTCAAGCTTTTCTTTTTGAAGCAAAATCTTTTTTATTATTCTTGAATTTTAATTCTTCTAATTTGACAATATTATTGTCAGTTATTGAACTATCATATTTTTTTCTAATATCATAGAAATCTATATATGCCTTATTTCATGCATCTTTAAATGATAGCTTTTCTTCTTTTTTCATTGCTATTGCATTATTTAATATAGTTTGATTTGTGTAAGCATATAAAGACATTGATTCTTCATATGATAATTTAGAGTCTATATTTAATTGTTTTTCATTTGATTTAAAAGTTGCAAAGTATCTTTGATTTACAAAATTTATTATTGAAGAAATTCAATTTAAATTAGTTCCAAATGAAAGTTTATTTCTTATTGAAGCTGAAATAAATTCAATTAATAGTGTAAATAAAATAATACCGAATAATAACGCTCCAAATTCATTAAAATATTGATCAGAAAAATATGAATTTAATAAATATCCCATATTACCAGCTCCGACAGCACCTAACATTGCAACTTCTTTAAAGTTTATATCAAATCTATAAATAATATTTGACATCGCTGCTGTTGATGTTTGAGACATTATCCCATATCTTAATTTGGTAAATCAATTAACTCCTGTTGCTTCAAGTTGAAAAATTATTTTTTGATTTATATCATCAAATAACTCTCTATTATATTTTGTAAGCATACCTATAGTTCCCATAATAAGCGCTAATACACCTGTAAAAGGACCCATTCCAACAACAATTACAAATATTAATGCATAAATATAACTTGGGATTGCCCTCATCATTGATGTTAATGCGACAAAAATTCTTGCTACATATTTATTAACAATTTTTTCTGATGATAACATACCTAGTACATATGCAATCACTGCACCTATAAAAGTTCCTACAACTGCTATCGATAAAGTTTCATATAAAAGATACATAACACTATAGGGTGCATTACTGTTTCCACCATTTGCTTTAGAAATGAATAACGATGATCAATTTATTTTTAAAATTTCTAATAAATTTTTATTTGTTGCTTCAATTAATTCTTTTGATGAAAGTTTAAATTCTAGTAATGTTAATGTGTAAATGAAGAAACCTAAAATTATTGCATATAAAACTATTCTTTTAATATAATTTTTAGGTTCACTTCTTAAAACTTTCTCAACAGATAGATTTTCAATAAAATTTTTATGAGCATCAGCTCTTTCATTTTTTATTTCTTCTATTTTTGCATTTTTAATTTCATTAACTTTAAATTTAAATTTTACTTTATTTACTTTATCTATTCTATAACGTAAGCCAGTTTCAAAATCTTTTGCATACAAGTCAAAACTATTTGGATTTGATTTCTTTAATTTTTTATAAGCTTCGATGTCATTTTCTATTTTAGTACTTAAGTCACTTTTAAAGTTATTTATTAATTCTTTTTTTTCCTCTACCAATTTTTTGGTATTTTCTTGGCTTTTAGAATCATTTATTTTTTTATCTATATCTACACAAAGTACATTTTTAATATAAAAATTAATGTCTTTTTGAGATTTTATTTTATTTATTTTTTTATCAAATTTTCTTTGCTCTTTACCATCTATTCTAAAATCTTTATCTTCAATAATGTAATTTCTAATTAATCATATTGAAAGTTCTAAAAATAGTATAACTGCAACTAATAGAGTTAATAAGAAACCAACTCTATTTCACTCATTATAGTCAACTGCATTGTTTATCATTTGACCTATTCCCATTCTTGTTACACCCGCAATGATTGAAACGTATCTTATGTTAGTTTCAAGAGAGTAAAACATTATTGAAAGTACATGATGAGATACCTGAGGTCAAACAGCTGCTCTAAATGATACAGATTTATTAGCTCCAGTTGATTGAGAAGCAGTAAATATTTTAATATTTATTTGTTCTATTCTTTCATACAATGTTTTACCTGAAATTGAAAATGTAAACATAGTTAATGAAAGTGTTACTGTGAAAGTGGTAGCACCAAAATAATTTACAAGAACTAATGCATACACAAATGATGGTATAGTTCTGAATATTGAAAGTATAAGTCTAGCTATAAAATTTACAGATTTATTTTTTACAATATTTGAAGAAGCTAAAATAGCTACGGGAATTGCAATTACAACACCAATAACAGTTCCAGCAAATGCCATAACGATAGTGTCTCATATAGAAACAAAAGCGTTATATAAAAATGAGTGCCCTGTTCCATTTATTGTGCTAAAGTCAGTTCAATCTCATTTAAACATTTCACCTATTCTTTCAAAAAGACTAGGCATATCTCTAAAAAACTCTAATCATTTTGAATCTAATGTAAAAAATGAGAGTATTACTATAAAAAGCGTAAATAAAGTTATTGATCAAAAGAATATTTTTTTTGGGGATTTTGAATAGTTATCTTTTATCTTGAATGCTTTTTGATTCAAAATAGAATTTGATAATCTTTTAGTCATTATTTTCCGTAAATTTCTTCTAATTTGGATTCATTTAATTTTTTAGGGTCCCCATCAAATACTATTTCTCCATCTTTTAATCCTATTATTCGATCACAATATTTTAATGCTAAATCGACATGATGAATATTTATAATAACTGTTATATTTAATTCCGAGTTAATTTTCTTAAAATCTTCCATAACTCTATTTGCTAATATTGGGTCAAGTGCTGAAACAGGTTCATCTGCTATTATTATTTTAGGATTTTGATTTATTGTTCTTGCTAAAGCAACACGTTGTTGCTGACCACCAGACAAATTATCAGCCCTAATATATGAAAACTCAAGTAAATTAAGTTTTTCAAGAGCTGCAAGAGCATTTTGTTTTTCTTCTTTGGTAAAAAAACCTGCCATTGCTCTAAAAAAATTCATTTGAGCAACTCTTGAGTTTAAAACATTTTTTAAAACTGTTTGTTTTTCAATGTTGTTATACTCTTGTGACATTAACCCAATGTGTTTTCTTAAATTTCTTAAAGATTTACCTTTAGTTTTATTAATTTCATATTTTTCATTTTCATTTATATCAATAAAAATTTCTCCAGAGCTAATATTATTTATCTTATTTATGGTTTTCAACAATGTAGTTTTACCAGCTCCTGATAAACCAATAACAGCAACAAATTCACCCGCATTAATTTTTAAATTAATGTCTTTTAAAACATGTTTTCCATTTGGTCAAACTTTTTCAACTTTTTTAAATTCTATCATTATATTCACTTAGCAAGCAAAATACGCAAAATGCGTATTTTAACTATCTTTCTATTAAAATTTCTTTTACTAAAGATCTTTTATTAATGCTTCAATTTTTTCTGCTTCAACACTAGTAACAGTTATTTCTTTATCTAATGCTGTTTCTCATTCAATTGGGGCTTGTTCTCCTTCAGGGCCAATATAATCTGCATGATTGTAAACATTAAAAATTTCTTTGTTTTCTTCTTTACTAATAAGATCTTTGAATGAATCTCTTAAGTCTTTTATAACTTTATCATCATTCACTCTTTTTCTAGAATACATTATTCCGTCATTTATTATTTTGTCAGTCATTCCAATAACACTTGTATTTTTAAAAGCTTTTATTGAAGCTGCTTCATCTTTAATTTCGTATCTAATATCACTGAAACCAACAGCAACACTTTCTGAATTAGATACAACTTCTGCAGCACTTGGATAATTCTCTTGTTTTTTTGAGTTTATGTATATGTATTTAACTTGTTGATCGTTAAATTTGGCTACATTTTTAAGTCACATCAAAGGATAAATAGTACCTGCACTTGAAGTTTTACTTTTAGAAACAGCAAAATTTACAGTTCCCTTTGCTTCATCACCTTTTGCATCTGGTAAAATTAATTTTCTCAAAGTTTCTCCATATGAATCATCTTGAATTGAAGAAATATCAATTCCTTGTTTTTCCAATAATTTATTGTTAACGTATACATATGATCTATAATATGCTGATTTTTCTTTTGTATCTAAATATTTTTCTCTAATTTGTTCTTTTGTAATATTTTCTTCTTCTGAAATATCCAATAATTCATTATAATTTTTTGCATATTTTAATGAGTCACTTTGTGTTATAGGACCATCTGGCATACCAGCTTCAACACTATATGCATCTCTAGAAGATTCAAGAAGAATACCTAGTTTGTCATATGTTCCGTCTTCTTTCAGAGTACCTTTATTTTTATTGTAAGTTCCTACTGGTAAAAATGCTAAATCAGCTTTACCAGCAGCCAATGTTGATCCAGCAGCTTCATAATTTGTAGAAGTTGAAATTTTAACTTTTTTAGTAAATGTTTCGCCACGCTCTTCAGCTCTTGCTTTCATTTCTGCTTGTAGTTTTCCTTCCAATGGTTTAACTGTGTTAATAACTTCAGTTGCATTATTTGATGGAATAAAAATAATGTCAAATGTATCTGTTGTTCCACATGAGACAACTGTTGTTGCAGCTGTTCCTGTTAATCCAATTGCGCCAACTATTGCTAATAATTTTTTCATATTTCCCCCTATTTTGAAAAAACCAACTTAAAGAAAAACTTTAAAAAATAGAAAAAAGAGGTTTTTTTTTACAAAAAACCTCTACACACTTATAGTCCCGAGATTGGTCCCGGGGCGGTTCAGTAGCCCATTATGCTACCCTGTATAAGTTTTTCTTATTAAGTTGTTATTTACATTTTAAACATATTTTTAAAAACAAACAATAGTTTATGAAAAAAATATTTTTTTCTTACATTATACTTTTACAGGTAAAAATATTATAATTAATCTAACCATAAAAGGAGATTATAAAATATGGCTATAAATAGAAATTATGGGCGAAGCTATATTCCTAGAGGGTTTATAAAATTTGCTCAAATATTAGGTACAGCAGTAACAGCTCTTATTCTAATAATGACAATTTACTTTTTTTCAAGTAGTGATTTCTTGGGTTCAGGTGATCCAAACACAGTTACATTTAGTTCTTTAATAATTGGTATCGAGATTTACTTCTTGTGAAAATCAATATATTCAGCATATGTGATAATTAGTTATTTAAATTCTGCTTCAGATGAAGAAGTAATTGCTAATAGATATATACTTGCAATTTTGAGTGTTGGGGTTGGAGGATTAATTACACCTTTCATACTAACATCATTACCAAACATTGAAACTCAATCTTCAATGAATCCAAGAGCATTCTTGGCAAAACATTTAGGATTAACAATGTTAATCGGTTTTACATTATTTTTAGTATCTTTTGTTTGAATTACTTTATCATCAGGAATAACATTTAATGAACTAATTGATACAAGTACTGATTTTGGATTAATCGGATTCTTATCTTTAACTTTATCAATTGTTGGTTGATTAATAGGTGTACTTGGATTTGGATTATTTTCAAGAAGCAATTCATCTGATTTAATGAAAGAAAAGAACTTACAAGGATATATGATGCAAATAGTTGGTGTTATTTTTACAATCATTGCCACTTTAGAATTAGTATTCTTAATTATAATGGCTATCTTTAGATTAATAGGTGTTATATTCCAATCATTTAGTTATATGAACCGTTACGACGGATTCCTTAAAGTATTCGCAATATTCTTGGCATTTTCTAGAATAGGACTTGAAATTTGATATGTTACTTGAGTTGTTTCAATGTATTCAAAAATTATTTCAGGGCTTTGATCAAAAGAACAAGTTATTAAAATTAATAACTTTGAAAAAGTTGATGAAGCTAGAGTTCAGGAACAAAAAGCATAAAAAAACGGATTTAACTCCGTTTTTTTTATTATGAAATATTAATCGAATTCTAAAACAAATATGTTATTTTAATTCTTTTTTAGCTTTTTTAAGTGCTGCATCATAAATCATCTTTGCTTCTTCATCAATGTAGTCATTAGCATGTTCTCCATTTTTAACAAAAGATAATGCATACGCATAGCCACCAAACCCTGAGACAAAACATAAAACAAAAAATATACCACAAAATACAAGTTCAATAATTCCTTTAGTTTTTTTGGCTTCATCAATTATCACATGATTATTTAAATCTTCTCAATCATAGCTTTTAGAAGTAAATAAATCTATCATTCCAACAGACATCAAAATGGAAGCAATAACAACAAAAATAAGAGCTAAAATAACTCATGGTAATATTTTTTTATTAACTGTCTTATAACATCCCATATGACTTGTGTATATTCTTCCACTTGTTGACACAAAACCTAAATTTGAATTATTAGGAGTATAAATAGCACCAGCTGAACTTTGACCACTTCTGCTTAATTGGTATGGTTTTATTGGTTTTTTACAATAGTTACAATTTTTCATATTATCTCCTTTACTTATTATATTTTATAACTTTAAAAATAATATTTTTATATAATATAAATATAACATTTTCGGGGCAAGGCGAAATTCCTTACCGATGGTAATAGTCCATGAACCTTAATTGGTTGATTCAGTGAAATTCTGAAACCGACGGTATAGTCCGGATGGTAGAAAATGTCAGCTAACAATAAACAATTTTTTGTTTAATTTTTTGCTGTCCGCCTCGCTTTTTTATAAGCGTTTTTTTATACTTGAAAGGAGGATAATATGGATAAAAAATATAAGTTATGAAATTATAAATATGATTTTTCAGAAATAAACTTAAAGAATTGAAAAGAAGTATTAAAAGATACTTTTAAACTTAATACTAGAAAAATAGCTTTGCTTTCAATGTTATTTGCAATTGAAATATTGATGACTATAATTTCTAAAGTTATTATGGGTCTAGCTATTCCAATGATTGTTGGTGTTTACACAATCGAGATTTCTTTCTTTGTCATACTAATTATATATTTATGTTCTAACTACATATATGCATCTATATTGTCCATTACTGCGATTTGATTTAGATTATTATTAGGTAGTGAACCTGTAGGTTTACTTTCAATGATGATTTCAGATACAGCTTTTTTAACAATTTTTGCAGTTTTATTTTTCATCTTAAAAAAATTTATATTTTTAAAGTTTAAATTTAAAAATCAAATAAAAATTCTTATTGCTTTAATTTGTTTTGCTGGTTTAATATCTATGATTGGATCAGGTTTTATTTCAATGTTGTGTAATGATAAATTTATTTTTGAAATGTATTATTTATCTGATGATGGTAGCGGTTATTGAAAAATGCTTTTATGAGTTGGATTTGGTGTAACTTTAGCTAAATATAGTATCAATATTTTGCTCTTTGCTTCAACGTTAAAGGTTTTATTAATTTTAATTAAACAATCTAGAGTATAAGAAAAACAGACTCATGTCTGTTTTTTATATATTAATTAATTATTTGTTTTGGATTGCAGCAATTCCAGGTAATTCTTTACCTTCCATATATTCTAATGAAGCTCCACCACCTGTAGAAATTCATGAGAATTCATCTTTGAATCCTAATTTAATTGCAGCTGCAGCTGAGTCTCCTCCACCAATTAAAGTGAAACCTCCATCAGCTTTACGTTTTGCAGCAGCTTCACAAACAGCAACAGTACCAGCTTTGAAGTTTTCAAATTCACTAACTCCCATTGGTCCATTTCAAACAACAGTTTTTGCGTTTGCTAATTCTTTTTCATACATTTCAATAGTTTTTGGTCCGATATCTAATCCCATCATTCCTGCTGGAACATTTTCTCCACATAATGTTGGAGCAACATCAGCATATTCAGGAGCACATAAACTATCAACAGGTAACATTATTTTTCCATTAGCTTTTTCTAAGTATTCTTTAGCCAATTCAACTTTATCAGCTTCTAATAATGAGTTACCAATTTCTAATCCCATTGCTTTATGGAATGTATAAGTCATACCTCCACCAATTAAAATTTTGTCAACTTTAGTTAAAAGGTTATCAATAACACCAATTTTGTCAGAAACTTTTGCTCCTCCTAAAATTGCAACAAAAGGTCTTTCAGGTGCGTCTATTCCTTTACCTAACATTTCAATTTCATTTTGAACTAAGAAACCTAATGCTGATTCAGAAATGTTTGAAGCTATACCAACGTTTGAAGCATGAGCACGGTGTGCAGTACCAAATGCATCATTAATAAATACATCTCCAAGGCTTGCTCAGTATTTTCCTAATTCTGGATCATTTTTTGATTCAGCTTTAACTACTTCACCATCTTTTACATCTTCGAAACGAGTGTTTTCAAATAATAAAACTTCTTTTTCATTTAATGCATTAATTGCAGTTTCTAATTCAGTTCCTCTTGTTTGGTTAACAAAGTTTACTGATTGTGCTAAAACTTCTTCCAATCTTTTTGCTACTGGAGCTAATGATTTAGTTTTTTTGTCATCTTCACTTTTAATTCTTGATAAGTGTGAAAATAAGATAACTTTTGCGCCATTTTCAACTAAATATTTAATTGTTGGTAATGCTGCTTGAATACGATTGTCATCAGTAATAACTCCATCTTTTAATGGAACATTAAAGTCAACACGAACTAAAACTTTTTTTCCTTTTACATTAATATCTTTTAATGTTTTTTTCAAATTGTAATTCATTTTATTCTCCTCTTTTTCTTTACAATATATATTTTAACTCTTTTATATAAATTATTAAATTAATAACAAAAAAAATACCCCGAAGGGTATTTAAATTTATTAATTCTAGGAATTATAATCCCATGAAGTAAATTGTTGTTCTTACTAATTGTGAAACGTATGATGATTCATTGTCATATCATGCACAAACAGTAACTAATTGTTCACCATCAACTTCAGTAATTTTTGTTAATGTTGCATCAAAGATTGAACCGAATGATGATCCGATTGTATCTCCTGAAACGATTTGTTGTGTATTAAATTTAATTGCTTTTGATAATTCAGCATCAGCTTTAATAGCTGCTTCAACAGTTGCGTTGATTTCTTCAACAGTTGTTTTTTTGCTTAATTGTAAAGTAACGTCTGTAATTGATCCTGTAATTGTTGGAACACGTAATGCGTATCCATCTAATTTACCTTTTAAGTTTGGTAAAACTAATGAAACTGCTTTAGCTGCTCCAGTTGTTGAAGGAACGATGTTTCATGCTGCTGCACGCCCTCTTCTTAAGTCACCATGAGGTAAGTCTAATAATTTTTGGTCATTTGTTACAGCATGAACAGTAACCATTTTTCCTTTAACGATTCCAAATTTTTCATCCATGATTTTAGCAACAGGTGATAAACAGTTTGTTGTACATGAAGCTCCTGAAATAATTACGTCTTCTGCTGATAAGTTTTTGTGGTTTACACCATAAACGATTGTTTTCATTTCTCCTGTAGCAGGTGCTGAAATAATAACTTTTTTTGCTCCAGCTGTTAAGTGTGCTGATGCTTTTTCTTTATCTGTGTAGAATCCTGTTGATTCGATTACTAAATCGATTCCTAATTTACCTCAAGGTAAATCAGCTGCATTTCTTTCAGCAAAGATTTTAATTTCTTTTCCATTAACGATAATTGAGTTATCTGTGTATGAAATTTTTCCTTCTTGGAATTTTCCTTGTGCTGAGTCAAATTCTAATAAGTAAGCTAATGTTTTTGTGTCTGTTAAATCGTTAACAGCAACGATTTCAACTCCTTGGTTGAATAATTGTCTAAATGTTAAACGTCCGATTCTTCCGAATCCGTTAATTGCAACTTTTTTTGACATATATTTTATCCTCTCTTGTAATATCTATACATTAATAATTTTACACTCTTAAATAAAAAAGAACAAATTTTTCAAAAAAAATCTTTGAAAAATTATGTTCTTTTAGATTGTTTTCCCATTAGTGTTACAAATGTTGTTAAAGTTGTTATTCTTTCTTTTAGTCTAGCCACTTTCATAACTTCAATTTCTTTATTATTTTTATTTATATTATAAATTTTATCTAGTTCATAAAACGTAAAATTTGATGACATGAAAGTGAGTTTTTTTCTATTCATTCTGTAATTCAAAATTATATATCATAAATTATCTCTTGTTCAGCTTGAAACCATTTCACCAGCAAAGTCATCTATGAATAAAATGTCAGCTTTTTTCATTTGATCAATATATGGAATAGAAGAATTAGAGTTTTTACTAAACTGTTCCTTGCATTTTTCTATTATATCTGGTGCTGTGCAAAAGAATACTTTGGCATCTCTTTTTGCTGCTTCATTGGCTAATGTTTTTAACATTGTTGTTTTACCAATACCAGGATTACCATGTAAATAAACTCCCTTAATATTTGTTCGATCAATATTTTTTATGTCTTTAATATAATCAACAACTAATTTTCCCGAATTTTTTATTATCAATTCTCGCTCTTGAATTTCTTCAGCACTAAAGAAGTTTTCAGTTTTTAAATCTTCTAAATAATTCTTTACTGTCTTAGGAAATGCATCTACACTAAAGTCTTTATAAATATAATTGTTTTTAATTGTTTGATTTTTATTTTCATATAGAAAATGAGTACACGGTGAAGAACTTAAATAAAAGTTTGAATTTTTAAAAGTTAAATTCAATTGTCGTCCCCTAATTCTTTGCTTACATTCCTTTATTGGACCAGTTGAACATTCTGTATAGTCGGATACAAATTCAAATAAAATAATAAAATTTTGCTTTAAAACTTCATCTGTTATTTCATGAGATTCATTTTTGCTATTTTCAATTAAATTTGCAATAACTTTATTATCTTTAAAAATTTGAATATCCATATTCGACCTACCATTCTATATCTATATTTTGTTCCATTACGAATTCTGTTGTTTGCTGGTTAGCATATGTATAATTTTGATCTTCAGTATTTTTATCAGTTTTTTTGCTAACATTTTTTAAATATGTATAAAGTTCTTTTGTTGTAGAAATTTGTTTGTTTTTTAAAGATTCAACTATTTTTACAACATAGTTATAAATAAATTTTTTATTATTTTTCAAGTATGAATAACTAATCAAACAGTTTAATATTCCATCAGATAAGTTGTATTTTGTTTTAAGTGAACTAATGATATCAATAACATTTTGATCTGCTTCAACGTCCATACATTTATTATAGAATGTAAGTCATTCTGTAGAATTGAAACTGTTAATAATATTTATGTCATCATCTGATAAATCGTTTCCAAAAGTTTTTCTTATAAATTCTTTTGATATAGCTTTAAACTCAATATTTAAAGCTATTCAATCAATTTCTTTAATTGACTTTTTATAGTGATTTACTAATAGTTCAGCTATAAATTCTATACTAAATTCTTTTTTTAGTAGGAGAGCATCTAAATTTGATTTTACGCTTTCATTAAATTCTATTAAAACACCTTTTTTTGTCAAAATGTTATTTAATTCAAATAGGTTAAGCATTTCATCACAAATATAAACATCTTTTTTTATTGTTTCAACAGCTTGTTCAATATCAATTAAATCTAATTCGTTATCTTCATTGTTTTCAAACATATCTTCAACTTCATAATCTAGATCATCAATATTAAATTCTTTATTTTTAAATTGTAAATGTGCTAGTTCAAAGTTTTCTTCACCAACTTTTTTTAGCAGTCATCCTCTTGTGGCTTGATTCTCAAAGAATTGCTTTGGAGACAACGGTAAGTTTACTACAATTGCCATGTTTCCACTTTTTTTAGATTTAAAACATTTAATCAATTTTAGTTTTGAAAGTTTCCCTAAATTTTTCTTTAACTGTTTTTCAGGTGATGCTGTTATTAATGCTATTCTTTCTAAAGTAAAAGGTGACGAATTCAATTTTTTACTTCAGTTGCTTTCTAATATTAAAGTATTATATAGTCCAATGGCTGATGAACCTATGATGGGCTGGTATAAATTAAAAAGAACTTCATGATCAATTTTTGATAATTCTTTTGATCAGTGAATTAAATACTTACGATTCAAAATGTTCATACCATACCCCCTTGATACAAATATAAATATAAAATAAAAAAATGTGAAAAAATTAATAATTTATATAGATTTTTTAATTATTTTTTGTTGTGTTTATAAACATTAAAAAAAACCTATGTTAAACATAGATTTATTTTGTGTTTTCCACATTTCCACAAAAAGCTAGTGTTGACATTTTGCACAAAAGTATGTTCCGCGACCTGCAACTTGTTTTTTTAATATCTTTGTTCCGCAAACAAAGCATTTTTCGTCTTTTCTTAAGTGCACTTTTAATTCATGTTGGAATTGACCAGTTTCGCCATCCCCAGATTTATAACTATGAATTGAAGTCCCCTTTAAACTGATAGCTTTTTCTAATATTGCATTAGAAAACATGATAATTTTTTTAAGTTCTTCATCTGTTAATGTTTTTGTTATTCTTTCTGGATTAATACCTGCAGCAAATAAAATTTCGTTTGCATATATATTACCAATTCCACAAAGAACACTTTGATCTAATATAAAAGCCTTAATTAAGGAATTAGATTTAATTGCTTTTTCTTTTAGATATTCAAAAGAAGGTTGACTATTTAATGGCTCTGGACCTAATTTATCCATTCCACTTTTTTGTTTATAATTTTTTTTATCTCAAATTTCAATTGTTCCAAATTTTCTAGAATCATAATATTTTAAATATTCACCATTTGATAGCTCAAATTGCAATCTTAAATGGTTTGCATTATAAATATCTATTTCTTTTTTTGAAATGCTTCATTTGCCTTCCATTCTCAAATGACTAATAATAATTTGATTTGAAAGTTCAAACATTAAATATTTTCCATAATTTGAAACTTTCAATATTTTTTGATTTAAAACACTTTTATAAAAGTCTTTAACTTCATTTCTTCAAATCATTTTTTCAAAAAAACATTCTGCTTTTAAAATTGTTGTATTGACTATTCTTTTATTTAAAAAAACAGCAACCGTTCTAACCTCTGGTAGTTCTGGCATTTTTCCCACTCCTTAAATTATTTTAACTCAAACCAATTATTACCTTTTGACTTGTTAACTTCAAGTTTAACTTCTATTGGTTGTTCTTCTTTTTGAACTATTTTTGATAAATCAATAAAAGCATTTTGCATGCATTCTTCAACTATTTTGACTGCTAGTGATTCTTCGCTTTCAAAAATTTCAAAAATGATTTCATCATGAATTTGTGCAGTCATAAAACTTTTAAGATTATTTTCCCTAAATTCTTTATGTATATTATTCATTGCTACTTTTAATATATCAGCAGCAGTCCCTTGAATTGGCATATTTACAGCTATTCTATTTCCAAAGTTTTTTACCATGAAATTCGAAGACGCCAATTCATTAACAATTCTTCTTCTGTTTGCGTAAGTTTCAGCATATCCATTAACAGTTGCTTGATTTATTAAACTATTCTTATATGTCATAAGTTTTGGAAATGAAAGATAATAATCATCAATAAATCTTTTGGCTTCAGGAATTGATATTTTCAAGTCATTACTTAACCCAAAGTCACTTAGACCATATATAATTCCAAAGTTAAAGACTTTGGCTATTCTTCTTTGATCACTTGTAATTTCTTCATTTTCTTCTAATTTAAATATTTTTCTAGCTGCTTCAGCATGAACATCTCTATCATTCTTAAAAATATTTAATAAAGTATCTTCTTGTCCTAACTGGGCCAAAACTCTAAGTTCAATTTGAGAATAATCAAAACTAAAAAACTTTGTATCATTATTAGAAATAAATATTTTACGGGCTTCTCTTTGTAATTCATCCTTAACAGATATATTTTGAATATTCGGTTCAGATGAAGACAATCTTCCTGTATTAGTAAGCGTTTGATTAAATATAGTGTGAACTTTATTATCATCAAAAATAAATTTTTCAAAACCTCTAAGATATGTTGAATATAGTTTATTTAATTTTCTATGTTCTAATAATAAATTTATAACTGGGTGTAAATGTATTATTTTTTCTAAAGCTTCTTTATCTGTACTTTGTTTTTTATTTGATGGTAAACCAATTTGATCAAATAATAATTCTTTAATTTGTTTTGGCGAACCAAAGTTAAAATTTTCGCTTATTTGATCTTTTAATATAACTTTCATTTTCTCTTCTAATTCTTCAATTAAAAAAAGTGTCCTTGCTGTTTGCTTATCTAATTCAACTTTATCAATTAAAATACCTTTTTGTTCCATATTAAATAAAACTTCAACCAAAGGAAGCTCGATTTTTTCGTATAGATTAAATTGGTTATTTTCTTTCAATAAATTTATTATTGGTTTGTGTGTTGAATAAAGTAATTCTAACTTTCCAACAATAAATTTTGCTTTTGATGCAGTATCTATTTCTTTATTTTGTTTTACACCTTTACCATAGAAAAGTTCGTCTTCCTCAACAAATAATTCTGTTTCTACTATATTAGCTAAATTTTGAATTCTAGAAGTTACATTAGGATTTAAAACATAAGAAGCAATCATTGCATCATAAGTAAAACTAGAAAACGAAAATTTTATATTATTGTTTCTTAAAAGAGTTACTGTTTTCTTAATGTCATAAGTATTTTTTTTAAAATTATCATTTAAGAAAAATTGTTCAAGCTCTAAATCATTTATTATGTCATTTAAGTAAAAGAACCCTTTTTCATTACAAATAGCTAATCCTAATATTTGTCCTTTATGATAATTTTCATCTATTGATTCAATATATAAAAAGTTTGTTTCACAAGAAAATTCATTATTTCATTTTTTTAATTGATTAAACTTTATTTCTTCTTTGTTAATTTGTTCATCTTTTCCGTTAATATTGCCAACTCTAGTAGATAATCTTTTTACTAATGAATTCATTTCATATTTTTCTAAAAAATTAATAAGTCCATTTAGATTTAAATTTATTGGTTCAAAAACCAAATTTTCTATTTCTACTTCACAATTTATTGTTGCTATTTCTTTACATAAAATTGCTGAGTCTTTTCCGTTAATAAGTTTTTCTTGTAATTTACCTGATATAGAATCAATATTTTCATATATTCCTTCTATAGTTTGGAATTCTTTTAATAATTTAATTGCAGTTTTCTCACCAACACCTTCAACTCCTTTAAGATTATCTGAAGGATCACCCATAAGACCTTTTAAATCAACAACATTTTTTGGAGCTACTTCTCATTTTTCTAATAATTCTGCTTCTCCAAATAATTCTAGATTTGATGTTCCGGTTTTTGGTAATAATATTTTTGTTTTATCACTAATCAATTGAAACATATCTTTATCACTAGTTAATATTTCAACTTCAAATTCACTAAAATTATTTTCTATAATTTTTGACATGGTTCCAATTAAATCATCAGCTTCATAGTTTTCTTTTTCTCATCAAGAAATATTTGATGAATCTAAAAATTCTCTAACAATTTGAAATTGGGGAATTAAGTCTTCAGGAGTTGCTGATCTTCCTGCTTTATAATTTTCTAACTTATCATGTCTGAAAGTTTTCTTTGATTTATCAAAAGCTACTTTTACATCATAATAGTTTCTATCACTTATTAAACTAGTTAGCATATTCGCAAAAGAAAAAATTGCATTTGTTGGTATACCGGTTGTTGTTTTTAAAACTGGTCCTGCGTATGCACTTGCATAATATGCTCTAAATAATAATGAGTTTCCATCTACTAATAAAATTTTCTTCATAATTCCCTCTTTTCAATTAAACCGGTTTAACTATAGATTCAAGTATTCCTGTTATTTTGTTCTTATATTTTTGCGTTCTTATTTTTAAAACGTAATTTTTGTTAGTTACTAAATCATATTGTAAATTTTCAAAGTTTGATGAAAATACTGTTAAGTCAATTGATTCGGTGTCATCAAAAACAGTTACAAAAGCCATATTTTTTTGATTCTTATCTTTAATAACTCTAATTCCTGAAATTTGACCAATTATATTTACGTCATTCATATTTTCAACTAATTTAATAATGTCATTTGGTTTAAAAAACGCATTTTCATTTTTTAATTTTGTTAATGGGTTTGAAGATATGTAAAAACCAAAAACTTCCTTTTCATAACTTGATTCAACTTCTTCATTTAATTCTTCTTCAAATAAATTTTCTATTTTAGTTTGTTTATCTAATGATATATTTTCATTGAACGCCATCATAGCACTAAAAATAAAGTCCTTATTAGCTACCATAGTTGATTTATTATAACCAAAACAATCAAAGCTTCCTGCTTTTGCTAATAAAGTATAATTTGACTCATTTAAACCTTTATTTTTCATATAAAAGAAAAAATTATTTAAGTCATCAAATAAATTTGAGTGTTCTTCATAAACTTTATTTAGAGTTGCTATAAAATCTCTACCAATACCCTTAATTAAAGTAAGAGGCATGTAAATTCTATTTTCTGAACTTGTGTAATTTAATTTTATTGTGTCTTCAAGTTTTTTGCTTATTGCAGGCTTCACAGATGGTTTAATAACCTCTATGCCAAATTGTTTTACTTCTTTAATATATCTACTAGTTTTGCTTGGATTACCAACTACACCATTTAATAGTGCTGTATAAAATTCAGCTGGATAATGTGCTTTAAATCAAGCCAATCAATAACCAATGTAAGAATATGCTATTGCATGTGATTTGTTAAAACCATATTTTGCAAATTGTTCAATTCAGTTTCAAATCGCAACAGCTTTTTCATTTGAATAATTATTTGCCATTGCATTATTAATAAATTCATCTTTGACTTCCATCATATATTCAATTTGTTTTTTACCCATTGCTCTTCTTACAATATCAGCTTTACCTAATGAAAAATTTCCTACTAATTGTAGTATTTGCATAACTTGTTCTTGATATACAATCACACCATAGGTTGGTAATAAGATATTTGCCAGACTTTTATCAATTAAAGACACTCTTCTATTATTCTTGTTGTTTATGTAATCTGGTATCATTTCTTGCGGACCAGGTCTGTATAAAGAAGAAGCTGCGGAAATATCATTTATATTATTAACTTTCATATCAATTATTAAATTAGTCATACCTTGCGATTCTAGTTGAAATATACCTGTTGTATTTCCTTCTCTAAGAATTTTAAATGTTTTAGCGTCATTTAAATCAATTTTTGAAAGTGTAAAATCTTCATTGTGATTTTTCTTTACAAGATCTAAAATTTCTTTTAATGTAGTTAAATTTCTTAATCCCAATAAATCCATTTTGATCAAGCCTATATCTTCTAAATAATTCATATCAAATTGAGTTTGATATATTCCATTTAATCCTTGTCTGATAGGTAAAACATTTCTCAAATCAGTATCACTTATTATTATACCTGCAGCATGTGTACCTGTTTGTCTAGGGCAACCTATTAATTTTTCAACAAGTTTAAAGATATTTTTAAATTCAGCTTTTTCACTATATTCTTTTATTAATTTTTGCGTTTTAAGTATTTCATCAAAACTTAAATAATCATCTGTTAGGGATTTTGTTATAAGATTAACCAAATTCATATCAATTTGATAAATTCTACAAGCATCTCTAAAAGCTGATTTAAATGCGATTGTTTGATAAGTAACTATTGTTGCAACATTATATTTTCCGTATTTCTCAAATAAATACTCAATAACTTCATCTCTTCTATTATCTTGAAAATCTATATCAATATCTGGCATTGTAATACGCTCAGGATTTAAGAATCTTTCAAAAAGTAAATTATATTCAATTGGGTCAATCGTTGTGATTCTTAATAAAAAGGATACTAAGCTACCTGCTGCACTACCCCTACCAGGGCCAACAATTATGTCATTTCTTCTAGCAAAAGAAACATAGTCATGAACTATCAAGAAGTAATCTGCAAAACCAGTTTTTTCAATAATGCTTAATTCATGATTTAATCTTTGAATATATTCTTCTTTAATTGGTTCATGTTTAACATTTTTGAAATAATGTTGTAATCCTGCTAAACATTTTTGTTTAAGATATGAAAAACTAGGCATATTATCAGGCGCTATAAATTTTGCCATATGTTTCTCATTATCTTCAAAAATATTAAGATTAACATTATCACTAATATATTTACCTATTTCTTCAGAATTAGGAAAAATTTGAGATATTTCATCTGCATATGGATATGCTTCATTGATTTTGTATATCTTATTTGCTTCTGTACTTGTTAAATTGTTTTTTAAAGCAAAAAGACCTTTATAAAGATCTTGTTCATCATCAGAAATATATCTTATAGGGTTAAAAAATATTTTTTTATCATTTGTATTTATAATTTCTGCATTATTAAAAAATTCATTTTTATTATCAACGTTAGTTATCAAAAAAGAATTATTATCAACATATTTTTTTAAAAGATCAAAAATTTCTTCATCATTCAATTTAACATCTTCATTTAAATTCGAAGAAATAATACATGTGTATTTATAAGCTGCTTTATTTTTTGGAATTAAAGTAATTATTTTTTTATCATTTAATTCAATAGATAATCCAATAATAGGCTTAATGTTTTCTTTTAAGGCTTTTTGAAAAAATTCAGCTACCCCATACATAGTTTTATTTTCGCAATAAAATAAATGTTTAAATCCTTCATTTTTCGCAAAAGAAATATAGTCATTAATTTTTATTAATGACTCTTGAAAATTATAAACACTACGCACATTTATTAGGGGTATGAAATTTGACATTAATCCTCCTTGTTGATTTCTTCTGTGAAACTCCCATTTCAAAAAACAAATTTTTGTATTTTATTTTCCATTGTATAATCCAATAGTTCATTTCATAGAATAGCATTTTCTTGCTGTTCAGCCATTCATTTTTTAGGTTTTGTAACTGGTTGTTTTGGTACAAATAATGAACATGCATCATCAAAAGGCAAAATAGATGTCTCATAAGATTTAATAAATTTAGAAATTAATATAATTTCTTCTTTATCGTATGTTAGAACTGGTCTTAAAATAGGCAGTTCACTTGTTGAATTTATTACATCTATACTTTGAATTGTTTGAGAAGCAACTTGTCCTAAACTTTCACCTGTTATTAAGGCTTCTTGCCCATTTTGTTTGGCTAATTTGTTAGCTATACGCATAAACATTCTTCTCATAATTGTTATTTTGTAGCTTTCTTCTGGCATATGTTGTAGTTCTTGCAATAACATTGAAAAATCACAAACATAAAGATTAAATTTCTTTGAATTATATTTTGAAACAATTTTTGCAAGTTCAAATACTTTATCTAAAGCTTCTGGAGAAGTATGCGGTGGTGTCATAAAATGGATGAAATCAACATGCATACCTCTTTTCATTGTTAAGAAAGAAGCAACAGGTGAATCTATTCCACCGCTTAATAATGAAAGTCCTTTGCCACTAACACCTACAGGCAATCCTTTTAATCCTTGTATTCTTTTTGAAAAAATTTGAATACCATCTTTTTTAACAAGCACTTCAATTTTCAAATCCGGATTATGAACATCAACAATAAGATTATCCACAGCCTTAAGAACCATTGGAGCTAGTGCTAACTTTAAGTCTGCACTTGTCATTGGAAAACTTTTATCTTTTCTTGTAATTTCTAGTTTAAATCTTTTATATTCAGATTTTTTGGCTATCTCAATGATTTTTTCAGCAATTTTATCTAAATCTTTTTCACATTTTTCAATCACTGATAATGAATATATACCAAAAACTGTTTTTAATTCTTCAAGAACATCTTCTAATATTTCTTCTTCTGCATCAATAACTAATGAATTATTATCTTTAATAAATTTAATTTTTGATTGATCAAATTTTTTTAATTTATATTTTATGTTATCCAAAAGTTTGCTAATAAACATATGTTTATTATTCCCTTTTAATGTTAACTCACCATATCTTACTAATATACTTTTCATTTTTCCTAATTTCTATTTTAACTAACTGCTATATTTTGAGAATTTAATTTATTCAAAATTAAAACATTATCTTTTAAACATTCTGTATAGTTTTCTTGCTTTAACTTTTCTAATGATTTAGCAATATTTTTATCAATTGATTCTATTCCGCCGAAACGATTTAGGTATGACAAACTGACTTCTGCTAATTTAGCAAGATATATTGTTGAAGCCATATCATTTTTTAAAATTGCGAAACTAACAATTTTTCCGTCTAAGTACTCAATCATTTCATCAAATACAGGTCTTGATAAAAATGTGTCTGGATATACTCTTACGTTTTTCTCTGATTTTTCTAGTATTTTAAATCCATTGTTAATTTGTTCTTGGTATGTTTTTAAAACTGAAATGCTTGGATTTTTAGCAATCATTACTTCCATAACAACTAATACTTTTTTTAAACTTATATTTCTTGATTGTATTTCATTAATTATTTCTTCTTGTGAAGTCAATTGTGCTCTAATTAATCGTAAATTTTCAAAAGATAAAAATATTTTAGATATTATGTCCATTAAATTTGAACCCTGTTTTGCATAGTGTAACTTTTGAACAGAAGTTTCGCTTAATGCAAATTCATTTAATAAATTTATGTATCTTTCTTCCTGATCTTTGATTGTTTGTTCCACAGAAAAAATTCTTGATTTGATTGAATTTATATTATTGTTTGTACCAAACTTTTTATTTAGATTTCTAATATCCTTAAGAGCAACAACTTCATTTGAAATTGAAGAAAATGCATTTTTAATCACTTTTTGACTAGATTCTATGAATTGTTTTATTGATGTTTCATATTTCATATTTATTTCAAATAAACATATTTGAGATAAAAGTCTTCTTGAGTTTTCGTATGCTTTTTCAATATTTATAGAATAAATTTCTCTTTTAATTGTTTTAACTCAATTTGCGTAAAATCCTGAAATTGAATTAAACTGTGATTTTTTGTTATTTTTTTGTAATTCACTTCCTGCTGTACTTTCAAAAATAGAACTTCTAATTTCTTCTAATTTATTTTTTAATTGATAATCGATAAGATAAACAATTTTTTCAGTATCATCCAAAATTAATATCAACCTTGAAATTATTTCATAAGCATCTTTTAAGTTTGAAATTGCTTCGTTATATTTTGCATTTTTGATATCTAGACCAGCTGATTCTATGTAAAGATTTAAGTTATTAAAAAAGTTTGAGTTTAAACCATTTGGGCTTCATGTATCATTTGTTGAACCATTTCCTGCTTTTATTAATGATTTAATATTGTTTGTTTCTTCTATTACATTTATATATCAGTCTCTTGCAATTTTTTGCATTTCAAGAATTTGTTCTATGTTATTTATTACGTCAACTGTATCAGCATGTAGTATTTCAGCTCTATAAAAAATTTTTTTAGCTTTTAAGTAGTTTCTAATTGTTGGTTTAGGGTTATAACTATTTTCATTGAACATCTCTGCTGTTTCAGTAGCTAAAGTAACAAATCTTTCTGCAAAGATATTGTAATAATTCCTTAGCATAATATAAAACGTACTTTCTAAATTTCTGTTATCTTTATTTTTAATATATATTCTGTAAATAATTATAATTTTTTTAAGTAAAGGTGAAGAATCAACATATGTTAATTTTCTTGAACTTTCATATGTATATTCAACTGTTTTTTTATACAATACAAGGGTAATCAAGGTTGCTAATAAACCTAATATTGAAATCACAACAAACACAATACCAACTATTAATAAAGCTGTCGGTTTATTTGATAATGTTGACATTAATATCATGAAATCACCACTTTTCTACTATATATAATTATAACAAATATATTTAACACATTTGTTGTTGAAAGTAATCTACTTTATATATATAATATTAAAGTTATTGTTTATATTCTGCGGATGAATATTTACTAAAAACTGTTTACACATGCTTAAAGTAGTAACTCTTGGCAGTAAGAGCGAATCGGTAAACTGGTTAGTAAGGAATTTATCAAAGATTATTTTTAATAACGCTTATTTTAAAAAGGAGATAGCGTATGTCAAGATATACAGGATCAACATTTAAAAAAGCAAGAAGATATGGTTTCTCAATTCTTGAGAATGGTAAAGAATTTAGCAAAGGGAAAAAAAGAGTAACAACTCCAGGTCAACACGGTAAAGACAAAGCTCGTTTAAAAATGAGTGGATATGGTGCTCAATTACAAGAAAAACAAAAAGTTAAATTCATGTATGGAATGACTGAAAGACAATTCAGAAACACATTTGCTAAAGCTAAAAAAGTTCACGGTGGAATTTTAGGGACAAACTTCCTAGTATTATTAGAATCAAGATTGGACAACATCGTTTTCCGTCTTGGATTTGCAATGACTAGACAAGCTGCTCGTCAATTAGTAAACCACGGACACATTTTAGTAAATGGTAAAAAATTAGACATTCCTTCATACCAAGTAAAACCAGGTGATTCAATTGAAGTTAAAGAAGCTATGAAGAAAAATGATAAAATTGCTGAAGCATTACAAAATAATGAATCAACAGTTGAATTCGTTAAAGTTGATAAAGCTAATTTAAAAGGTCAATTTGTTAGATTACCTGAACGTCAAGAATTAAATCTAGAAATCAACGATGCTTTAATTGTTGAATGATACAACCGTTTAATTAAATAATTAATTAAACTTAAAAACGTCAGCTTTTTGCTGGCGTTTTTTTATTTTACATATTTATATAAAACTCATCCTAAGATGAGTTAATTTGTTTTGAGAGAAAAAATAAAATGTAAATTTGATAATAAAAGTATATATAAATGAAAAGATTTAAAAACTGCTTTAGCAATTTTTATGCGGGGGGATAAATTCTTATCCCCTATTTTTATTATATATATTTTTTTCCAAATGTTAAATGTTTTTTTGGAATTTTTTATTTAATTTCCAATAAATAGTATTTTTTCTTACCTTTTTTAACTATTATTTTATTATTTTTAATAGTTTTAATTTCTGATAACAACATATTTTCATCTTGGACAGCTACATCGTTAAATGAAATTGCTTTAGCATTAATGAACTCTCTAGCCTCTCTTTTTGATGATGCTGCATTTACATTAACTATTGCATCAATTGCACTAGTTGTTTTTTCTAATTGAATAGTTGGTATTGATTTAATTGCTAACTCTAAAAGATCATCATCTAGATTTAAAATATTTCCAGTAAAAAACGCATCAGTTAATTTAATAGCTTTGTTCAATTCTTTATCACCATGAACAAATTTTGTAATTTCAGAAGCAAGTGTTTTCTGCATTGTTCTTAAGTGAGGAGCTTCTTTATGTTTTGCTTCTAATTCATCAATTTCTTCTTTTGTTAAAAATGTTAAATATTTTAGCATTTTCACACAATCATTGTCGTCTTGGTTAATTCAAAATTGGTAAAAATCATAAACACTAGTTTTATTTGAATCTAATCAAACTGCTCCTGATTCTGTTTTACCAAATTTTTGACCATCTGATTTAGTTAAAAGTGGTATTGTAAATCCTGCTGCTTCAGTGTTAGCAGAACCTACTCTTGTTGAAATGTAATCTGTTCCACTTGTTATATTTCCTCATTGATCGCTTCCACCAATTTGAACTTTACAATTATGATTTATATATAGATTGTAAAAATCATAAGCTTGAAGCATTGTATAAGAAAACTCTGTCACAGATAATCCTGTGCTTATTCTAGTGGCAATTGAGTCTTTATTTAGTAAATAACTAATATTGAAATCTTTTCCAACATCTCTTAAAAAATCAATTAAAGACATATTACCTAATCAATCAACATTATTAGCAAATGTAACATCAGGAATTATTCTTAATAATTGATTTTGTATTGCTGTTGCATGAAATTTAACTTGTTCATCTGTTTGTAATTTTCTTTCATCAGCTTTAAATGATGGGTCCCCTATCATTCCAGTACCACCACCAATTAATCCAATCGCTTGAAATCCAGCTTTATCAAATCTTTTAAGTGTAACTATCATCATTAAATGACCAACATGCAATGAATCTGCAGTTGGGTCAAAACCACAATAAACAGCAGCTCCATCATTTTGTGCTTTTAATAGTCTTTCTTCATTTGTGATTTGTTTTACCAACCCACGTCATTCTAGTTCTTTAATTATATTCATAAATTCTCCTTTATTTTATTTGTGTTAGACGATCAGAAGCTATGTTTTTTCTACCAAACTTAGCCTGTTCTTTTCCGTTTATTAAAACTGCATCTCCTGTAAAATTGTTATCTATTTTTGCTAAATATCCACCAACACCATAAATATCAACAGGTGTATTATTATTTTCGAATTCTTTTATTTTTTCTTCTGTTAAACCTGATGAAACAATTATTTTTACATGTTTATTTCCTGATTCATCCAGTGCTTTTCTAACTTCTTTAATTAAATATTGATTTACTCCATATAGATTTGCATTTTCAGGATATTTATTTCTGTTTTCTTCTAAGTACTTATCAATTAAATTACCTGATGTATCAATTCTTATAGCTCAAAGTTTTTCTTTAAAATGATTTGCAACTTTTACAGAATCTCTTACACAATCATTGTTATAGTCAACAAGAGATAATAAATTACTTTCAGGAAAGTTTCTATAAAATGCTTCAGTTGCTTTCAAAATATCACCATCAAAAGCCTGAATAAGCGCATGTGGCATTGTTCCTGATGGTTTTGGCACGCTTGAATCATCAATTAGTTCAACTGATGCTTCTGTTACAAATAATTTAATTCCTCCTACTCATGAAGAATATCCATCACTAGGTAAAGTCAAATAGGAATCTGCACGATCCATCATATTTAAAACTGGTTTACCATTAGCAGCTTTAACAATTTTGCTTGAGTTTGTAGCTATACATGAATTTCTTGCTAAAATTCCGTCAATCATACCTTCTAATCAACCAAAGCTAGAATAATTACCTTCGATCTTTAAAACCGGTTCATTTGCGTTTATTATGTCTCCATCTTTTAAAGCTCAAATTTTTAAATTTTTATAATCTTTACATGCAAATTCAAGAAGTTGTATAACTTCATTTATACCTGATAATGTTATATTGTTTTTTCTTTGAAAAAATTGCATAGTAACAATAGAATTTGGAAATTCGTTATTAATAATTAAACTAGTTTTTTTAAAATAGTCAGCTATATAATATCCGTCTTTTATTTTTTTATCAAAATTTATTTTATTCATAAAATTAACCTTTAAACTCGCTACCTAAATTATTGCGATATTTTTCATCTAACTCAATTATGCCTTCAGAATTAAATTTTCCTTCTTCAATATTTAATTCTTTTGCGCTACATAACATTCCTTCTGAATCATATCCTCTTAACTTACCTTTTTGAATTTGCATTCCATTAGGCATTCAACTTCCATCTGTTGCAACAACTACAAATATACCTTCTCTAGCATTTTTTGCACCACAAACTATTTTTAAAATTTTTGTTTTAATATCAACTTCACAAGCACTCAAGTGTGTGTCAGGGATTGCATCACATTTGATAATTTTCCCAATAACAAATTGTTCTAATGGCTCAAGTTTAATAACATCCTTTAACTCAGAATTAATATAAGTTAAAATATCAGAATCATTATAAATAAAATTTTTATTAATCTCTAATTTTACTTCAAAGATATTTATCCCTACTAACTCCTCCTCATTTTTTAAAATAACTATATTCCCTTTTTTTTCTGAAGATGTAATAGGTTTGTTTTTAAAAGTTAACATTAAACAATTAAACTGTTTATTGTAAAATACTCCAAATTTTGTACTCATGTGTCTACCTCTATTTTAATAATTTTATTAATATTATATAATTAAGTTATTAAAAAAGCACAACAGGAGGTTATATTATGAAAATAGCTATTTTAACTGACTCATCATTTGATGGGAATTTGAAAAGTTTTAAAGATTTGTATCAAGTACCTTTATTAATTGTTGAAGAAGATGGTACAACACATTTTAGTGATGATAAGTTAGACGATAACTTTTTTTATGACTTATTAGAAAAGCAGGCTCTTAAAACTGCACAAACCACACCGGGTGAAATGTTAAAGGTTTGAGATAAACTTTTAACTGAATATGATCAAATAATATTCTTGCCTTTATCAAAAGGATTAAGTGGTCAATTCAATACTTACAGAATGTTAAGTGAAACTGAAGAAGAGTACAAAGGTAAAGTCTTTGTTTGTGATACTAACGGAGTAAGTATTATTAATCAAGAATTTGTTAAGAAAGTTGCCTTCTGAATTGCACAAAATAAAAGAGGTTTTGAAATAATGGAATTAGTTTCTAAAGCAAATGAGGATTTCATTGGATACATAATTCCAAAAACTTTAGATACATTGAAGCGTGGTGGAAGAATTAGCCCTGCTGCAGCTAGTTTAGCAAAAATGTTAAAAATTGTTCCCATATTAAGATATGATGGAAAAATAGATAAAGAAGCAACTGCAAGAACTTTTAAAAAAGCAGTTAATGAAGCATTGGATTTAATAAAGAAAAATGCTAAAGGTGTTAAGGTTGTTGATATATCTTATTCAAGAATGCAACCAGAAACATTAGCAGAAGTCATTCAAATAATTGAAGAAAAGGGCTTTCAAATAAATTTAAAAAGCCAAATAACTAGCGTTATTGCAGCTCATACTGGTAAAGAAACTTTAGCAATTGCTGTATGAAAGAAATAGGAGGATTTATGAAAATAGTTATTTTATTAGATAGTTCAGGAACTAATCAATCAGAAAAAATAAAAAATAAAAATATTGAGGTTTTACCTTTACACTTTACTTTCCCTAATGGAACAGATATGTTAGACACTCCAAAAGAAGTGAAAGAAAAAGGCATTATTAAATTAATTTCAGAGGGTGTTGATATCAAAACAAGTCAAGCTAGTCCAGGTGAAGTCGAAAACAAATATGACGAACTTTTAAAAACTTATGATCACATTTTTCATATCCCTATAACAGGTAATTTATCAAGTATGCTACAAACAGCAATGATGGTTTCAAGAGATGATAAATATATTGGAAAAGTTACTGTTTATGAAAATTTAAACATTGCAGCTCAAGCAATAGAACAAACGGCTCTTCATATTTCTAAATTGTTAGAAGAAGGTAAAATTAAAACACCTGAAGAAATAACACAAGCAATTAAAGAATATGAAAAAGAAATGTATATTGCAATTCTTCCTGGTGATTTAAAAAGATTAACAAATGGTGGGAGAGGTAAAAAAGCTGTCACAACTGTCTTAAATATTTTAAAAACTAAAGTATTAATTAAATGAGAAGCTGAACCTAAAAAAGAAGCTATGGGTAGAACAATCAATTCAATAATGGATAGAATTACTAAAGTATATCATGAGAGCTATTCAAAAGGTTTTGAAATGGTTTTTGTTAGAACACCTTTAACTTCTTCAAAAATATATGAAGCTGCTAGAGGAGCTTTAGTTGAAGCTAAAGTTAATTTTTCAGAAGAATTAATACCAAATATTTACACAGCACATGCAGGTGTAGACACAATAGGTTTTATTATTACAAAAAAAATATAAAAAATGAATTGGTGAAAGTTTTTAACTTCATCAATTCATTTTATTTTTTAATTGGCAGAGGTAACAAGACTCGAACTCGTGACACTCGGTTTTGGAGACCGATGTTCTACCATCTGAACTATACCTCTAAAAAAGTACTCAATAATGAGCACTTTGTTTTTTTTAAAATTGGCAGGGGCAGCAAGACTCGAACTCGCGACACTCGGTTTTGAAGACCGATGTTCTGCCAACTGAACTATGCCCCTATTAAACACTTAAATATTATAAATAAAAAAAAGGTTTTTTTCAATCCTAATATGAAAGCGTTGTTTTATTTTGAGCTACAATTTTCGCAAATCACATGTATCTCTATCTTAATATGCTCTAATTTTTGCTTTTTATCTGAAATTATATGATCAAACTTATCAAAATCTATGTTCTTTATTTTATCAGCAGAAACATGTTCTATTTTTCCACAACCATCACATTTAATGTGAGCAGATTTGTTTGTTGAAAGTTCATATCATATATTTTTACCATCAAAAGTATTTGATGTTATTATGTGTTCTTTTAGTAATAAATCTATAGTATTGTAAATACTCGCAAGATTTACATTTGATAAGTTTTTTTCAAGCTTTAATGTAAGTTGTTGAATATTAATGTGTTCAGAAATAATAATAATCTTTATAATATTTGATCTTATTTCGGTAATTTTTATTGACTTTACTTTTAATTTATCAATTATTTCAAAATATTTTTCTTCTTGAATTTTATTTAACTTTAACATAATTATTTTGTTAGCTCAGCTATAACATTTTCTAAATCTTTAATTGTTTTTATTTCTAATAGTTTATCATCTGGCACAAATATTGATAAACGGTCTTCTAGCACTGTTATCATGTCCATTAAATCTAAAGAGTCTAAACCAATTGATGAAAATTGAGTCTCAGCTGTTAGATTACCTTTTGCACCCTTACTTTTTAATTCTTTTATAATTTCGTTATGTATATTCATTTTTATCACCTAAAGAAATTATAACATTTAATTAAGCTTTTTCTAATTGGTAAAATCACTTATAATTTTTATAATTATTTCAAATATTTACTTCTACTTTATTTAATTCAAAATCAAAACTTATGTTTTCCACATATGCTTGATTTTCTAGTTTTAATAAAAATACACTGATAAATTTGTCTTTATCAATATCACCATCTTTATTTATAAAAGATCTCCATTCATTATCTTTAAAAGTAACTTTTTTAATATTTAGATTATCTACTATTTTGTTTCCAAAAAAATTGGCACTTGTTATAGCAAAATATAAGGTAACTAAGCCTGAACATAAAATTATAGATACCAAAAGAATTTTAAAAAATTTCATAACCTTTTATCATCTCCTTTATTTCTTCTGCATTTAGTAAAATTAAAATTGTTCAAAATAATTTATCGAATTTATAAATAAATTTTTTACTATTTTGAATATTAAATTTTAAATTATCTATAAATTGATATTTATTGTAAGACTTAATTATTGAATTGAAGGTAAAGGTTTCGCCAAAAATATTTAATCTCATAACCATGCATTGATCTAAATTTCAATTATACGGATTTATGTAAAGGCCATCTAATCCTTCATTTAACAATACTTTTTTTGTTTTTTCATCTAACACTGATAAACCATCGTAATTTATTAAAAACAAATTTTCATTTTCAACTAATTTAGCAGTTAATTTGCCTGAATAATAATTTTTAAAATCATTTTCATCATTTATTTTAAAATCTTCTAATATTAAATGAGGAAAAATTTTATTGTTTTTAGCTTGCTGAATTTCTTCTAATATAATCTTATTGTTATTTATTAAATGTTGATTTTCTTCATTAAAAGAAATTGTCATTTTAGCAAAATTTTTATAATACTTATTAACTTCTAATTGATTAAAATTTAAATTTAAATTTGCACTTAAAATACAATCTGATGTTCATTTTTTGATTTCATTTTTAATATCATAATAAGTTAAATAATTAATTAAATTTATATTAATCTCATTATCTACTTTATTAAATGTTGGATTTATTTTTATAAATCCTTTAGACTTATATTTTATTTCTTTAAATTCATGACTGAAACCAAAACTTAAATTTATTGCATGTTCTTCTTTTAAAGAAATTGGTATTTCAAATTCAAAAAATATTTTACTTTTATTATTTATTTCATAATTTTTAGTAATTGTTGAAGCTGGTTTAATTTCTTTTAAATCAGAATTATATAATTTGAAATCTAAATTTGTAATACCATAAATCTTTTTATATTCATCAACATCAACCATATTTGGATTTAGGTTTAAACTTACTAACATTTTAAAATAGCTATTTTTGTTAATAGTGTAAGGTTTATTTATAAAAACTATCTCTGGTGCTAAAAAAGATTGATTAGCATTTGAAATAATATTTTCTACCAAAATATCAGTATTAACTTCTTCTTTGATTTGGTTTAGCATTTGTTCACCTCATTTATAATTAAGCAAAAAGCGCAAAAAAAATAAGATGATTAACATCTTATTATTAATTTTAATTAAGCAATAGCTTCTTTTGCTTTTTGGTAAGTTGCATCTAAAGCATCACATGATTTTTTAAATGCTGCTTTTTCTGCATCTGATAGATCTCATTCAATGATTGTTTCTCATCCTTTTGACCCTAAAATAACAGGAACTCCAGTATAGAACCCTTTTTGTCCATATTCACCATTTAGTTTAGCACCTACCATGAATGTAGTTTTTTCGTCTCTCAAGATTGCTGATGAAATTGCATTTAAACAAACACCAATTCCGTAGTAAGTAGCACCTTTACGTTCAATAATTTCATAAGCCATTCTAATAGCTCTAGTTCAACATTCTTCTAAATCAGCTTCAGTAATTTTTCCTTCTGCTAAGTATTTGCTAATTGGTTGACCCATAACTGTTGCTTTTGAGTACGCAGCAACTGATGAATCTCCATGTTCTCCCATAATATAAGCATTAACTGATTTAGGAGCCACATTTAATTTTTCAGCAACTAATCTTCTTAATCTAGCTGAATCAAGTGTTGTTCCTGCTCCTACAACTGAATGTTCATCATAACCAGTTACTTGTTGATAAACAGTAGTTAAAACATCACATGGGTTTGAAGCAATAACAGTTACTCCATTGAATCCTGATGCTTTAATAGCTTCAGCTATACCTTTCATAATTCTTGAGTTATCTGCAATTAATTCTAATCTTGTTTCTCCAGGTCTTTGTGGGCGCCCAGCAGTAATAACAATTAAATCTGCATCTTTACAATCTTCGTAAGTTCCAGCTTTAATTGTAAAAGGTTTGTCTAAAACAGCCATTGTATCTTGGATATCAATTGCGTTCCCTTCTGCAGCTTTTGTATTAACATCGATTAATACGTATTCTTCAGCTAAACCTTGGTTTACTGCTGAATAAATAAATGACATACCAACTGCACCAGTACCAACTAATACAACTTTATTTGAAGTTTTTTTCATATTTAATATCTCCTTATTATTTCTCTCTACACATATAATTATATTCTCTCTATTATAAAAAATTAACTCTTTTGATAGAGAAAATATTTTTTGTTTTTTAAGTTAAATATAAAAAAGCATCATTTAACATGACGCTTTTAAATAAATATTAATATTCGTTTTTGTGGTATTCTTCAGCAATTTCCATTACTTCTTCAATTCCAGTTAAACCTGTTCCTGCAGGAATTAAGTTTCCTAACATAATGTTTTCTTTCAGACCTTCTAATTTGTCTTCTCTTCCTTTAATAATTGCATCTGTTAATACACGTGCAGTATCTTGGAATGAAGCAGATGATAATCAAGATTCAGATTTCAATGGAGCTTTTTTAATACCTAAGATTTGGTTTTTAGCGACCGGAGGTACTAAACCTTCACGGATACATTGAGTAACCACTTCTTTGAATTTTTGTTGAGTTACAATTTCACCTTGTAGTAAATGAGATTCACCACTTTGGATAACTTTAACTTTGTTTAACATTTGTTTTACGATGATTTCAATATATTTGTCTGATATTTCAATCCCTTGTAAACGATAAACTTTTTGTACTTCTTTTAAGATGTAGTTTTGTACAGCTGTAGTTCCAGCAACTTCTAATAGATCATGTAAGTTGATTGAACCTTCAGTAAGTTTTTTACCTGGTTTAACTTGATCACCTTTATTAACTCTTAATACAGCGTTATACATTGTTTTGTATTGTTTTTCAATTTGTGTACCATTAACTTCTTCAGTAACAACAATTGTGTTGATTCCATTTTTGTTAATAATATCTGAAACAACTCCTGCTTTTTCAGCAATAATTGCAACTGAACCTTTTTGAGTTGTAACGTCAAGTAACTCTTTAATACGAGGAAGACCTTGAGTAATATCAGCATCCCCTGCAACCCCTCCGGTATGGAAGGTACGCATTGTAAGTTGAGTTCCTGGTTCACCAATTGATTGAGCAGCAATAACCCCAACTGGTTCACCAATTTTAACTAATGATGCGGTTGCCAAGTTACGTCCATAACATCTTTGACAAACACCTTTTTGGTTATCACAAGTCAATACTGAACGAATTGTAACTTTTGTAATTCCAGCAGCAATAATTGCATCAGCTTCTTTTGATTCAATTAAAGTATCTTTAGCAACTATAACATTACCCTTGATGTCTTTAATGTCATTGAATGAGTAACGCCCAACGATTCTGTCTTTTAACGGAACAATAACGTTGTTGTGTTTTGTATCAATAACTGATTCAATTTCAAATCCTTTGTTTGCTTTACAGTCTTCATTAACTACAACAATTTCTTGTGATACGTCAACTAGACGACGTGTTAAGTAACCTGAATCGGCAGTTTTTAAGGCTAAATCGGCCATCCCTTTACGGGCACCGTGAGTTGAAACGAAATATTCAGAAACTGATAAACCTTCACGGAATGATGATTTAATTGGAATTTCTTTAATATCCCCTTTTGTATCGTTCATAAGTCCACGCATACCTACAAGTTGTGTGAAGTTAGAAACGTTACCACGGGCTCCAGAATCAGCCATCACGAAAACTGGGTTTTTAGTATCTTGTTTTAATACCAATTCAAGTCTCTTTTGAATGTCATCTTTAACATCAGATCAAACTTCGATAACACGGTGTTTTTTTTCTTCTTTAGTTAACATACCTTCATTATAGAAACTTGTAATTTCAGCAACTTTTTGATCAGCTTCTGCAAATTCTTCATATTTATGTTTAAAGGCAACAACGTCACCAGCTGAAATTGTTGTTCCAGATTTTGTTGAATATTTAAATCCTAAATCTTTCATTTTGTCTAACATTTCAGCAGTTTTTCTTGCTCCAAATTTGTTAAAGTAAATTTCAATAATAATTGATAATTCTTTTTTCTTGATTGGAGTTACGATTGTGTATTCTGCAATAGCTTCATTAATATCTTTTGAGAAATCAAAAATGAATGAGTTTACTGCTTCTTTTGCATCATAAATACTTGAAGAGTTAATTCATGGGAATGAAGCATCAAAGATTTGGTTGAATAAAATTTTACCAACAGTTGTTAATAAATATCCTTTTCTTTGTTCTTCAGTGAATTTTTCAGCTGGTAGTGCATCAACTGCAATCCCAATAACTGCGTTTAATGAAACAATACCTGTATCAAAAGCATTAATTGCTTCTGTAATTTCAGCAAACATTGTTCCTTCACCTAATTGCCCTTTTTCTTCAAAAGTAGCATAGTAGTTTCCTAAAATAATATCTTGACCTGGAGTAACAATCGCTTTTCCATCTTTAGGTCCTAAAATAGCATTTGATCCTAACATTAAAGCTCTAGCCTCAGCAACAGCTTCTTTTGTAATTGGAACGTGAACTGCCATTTGGTCACCATCGAAGTCGGCATTGAACGCAGTAGTTACAAGTGGGTGAAGACGAATTGCTTTCCCTTTAACTAACTTAGGTTCAAATGCTTGAATACCAAGTCTGTGAAGTGTTGGAGCACGGTTTAATAGAACTGGTCTATCTTTAATAACATGCTCTAAAGCTTCTCAAATTTTTGGATCATTTTGTAAAATCATTTTTTCAGCAACTTTAACGTTTTCAGCATATTCATGTTCTTGTAATCATTGAATTACAAAAGGTTTGAATAATGTTAATGCCATTTCACGAGGAATTCCTGCTTGATACATTTTTAAGTCTGGTCCAATAGCAATAACTGAACGACCTGAGTAGTCAACACGTTTTCCAAGTAAGTTTTGACGGAAACGACCTTGTTTACCTTTAAGTACACTTGTTAATGATTTTAATGGACGTTTGTCTTTTCCTTGAATTGGACGTGGCTTACGTTCATTATCTAATAATGCATCAACAGCTTCTTGTAACATACGTTTTTCGTTGTTAATAATAATTGATGGTGCACCCATTTCTTTAACTTTTAATAAACGTTCATTTCTAATGATAATACGACGGTATAAGTCATTAATTTCAGAAGTTGTAAATCTTCCTCCATCTAATTGAATAATAGGACGAATATCTGGTGGAATAACTGGTAATACACGTAGTACCATTCATTCAGGTTTTTGGTTTGAACGTTTTAATGATTCTAAGATATCTAATCTTTTTAATAATTTTGAGTTATCAGCATTTGGACCAATAGCATCTAAAGTATTTTTTGTGATTTCAATTTCTTTGTCTAAATCAATTTGTTTTAATAATTCTTCAATAGCAGAAGCACCAATACCAAATTTAGCATCAGTATATTTTGAAATTAAAGCTGTAGCTTCATCAATTGAGAAAGGAATAGTTGGATTATTTAATTCTTCCAATAATCTTTCAGCTTTTAATGTATCTCTATGAGCTGGATCATTAATTAATGTAACAATTTCTTCAATAGCAGGTCTTAATTTGCTACGAGTTTTTTGTGATTTTGAAACTCCTAAATCTAAAACTTCTTTAGCTGCAAAGTGTTTTGATGTTCCTGGATCTAAAACGATGTGTGAAACGAAGTAAACAACTTCTTCTAATTCTTTAGATTTTAAGTCTAATAATGATGCAATTCTTGATGGAGATACTTTAACCATTCAAATATGAGTAACAGGTTCTGCTAATTCAATGTGCCCCATTCTTTCACGACGCACGATTGATTCAGTTAATTCAACACCACATTTTTCACATTTTTTCCCTTTGTTCATTGGGTTAGCTTTTTTAAATTTTCCACAAAAACATTCATAGTTTTTAGTTGGTCCAAATATCTTTTCATCAAATAGACCATCTTTTTCAGCTTTTAATGTTTTATAGTTAATTGTTTCAGGTTTAGTAACTTCCCCATGAGATCATGAACGAATAGTATCAGCACTAGCTAATTCAATTTTAATTACTTTATTGTTTTTATTTTCCATTTTGACCTCCTATTCCTCTTCAAATGAAAGGTTTATTTCACTTTCATCTACTTCTTCAAAACTATCTAGGTCTTCAATTTCAACAAGTGATATTGAGTCTTCAAAAGTTAATTTATCAATTGATGCATGTTTCATACTTTCATCGTTAATTAAATCGTTGTCATCATCGTATGCATTAATTTGTGATTTATTACCTTTGTTATCTAATAAGTAAATATCAAATCCTAATCCCATAATTTCTTTTGAAAGAACGTTAAATGATTCAGGTGTTCCTGGTGTAGGAATGTTTTTTGATCTTACGATAGCTTCATAAGTTTTTGTACGACCTTTTAAGTCATCTGATTTAATAGTTAAGATTTCTCTTAGAGTATGAGCTGCCCCATAAGCTTCTAACGCTCAAACTTCCATTTCTCCAAAACGTTGTCCCCCGTTTTGTGCTTTTCCTCCAAGAGGTTGTTGAGTAATTAATGAGTATGGTCCAACACTTCTTGCGTGAAGTTTGTCATCAACCATGTGTGAAAGTTTCAACATGTACATAACCCCAACAGAAATTGGTTTGTCAATTGCTTCCCCTGTTTGACCATCAATTAATTTAACTTTTCCATAGTTTTCCATTCCAGCTTCAGCCATGATTTCATCTAAATCATTACTGTTAACTCCTTCGAAAACTGGAGTTGCAATTTTAACTCCTAATTTTTTAGCAGCCATTCCTAAATGGATTTCTAAGATTTGTCCAATATTCATACGTGATGGAATCCCTTGTGGGTTCAATAGAATATCTACTGGTGTACCATCTTCTAAGTGAGGCATGTCTTCTACAGGTAACACTTTTGAGATAATCCCTTTGTTACCGTGACGTCCTGACATTTTATCCCCTTCTTGGATTTTACGTTTTTGAACAATATAAACTTTAATTACTTCTAATACATCTGCTGGTAAATCAATACCATCTGGGTTCGCTGCTGATTTAGCTTTGAAACGTTTAACAGATTGAACAATACCTTCTCCACCATTTGGAACTTTTAATGAGTTATCTTTAACTGATCTTGATTTTTCTCCAAAGATAGCATGTAATAATTTATCTTCTGGTGATAATTGAGTTTGTCCTTTTGGAGTTACTTTACCAACTAAAATATCTCCTGTTTTAACTTCAGTACCAATAGCTACAATACCTTCGTTATCTAAGTATTTTTTAGCATTGTCACTAATGTTTGGGATTTCTGAAGTAATTTCTTCAGCTCCTTGTTTTGTATTACGTACTTCTAATACATATTCATCAATATGAACTGAAGTAAATTTGTCTTCCATGATTACTCTTTCAGACATAACAATAGCATCCTCAAAGTTGTAACCATTATATGTAGTAAAGGCAACAACTACGTTTTGTCCTAAAGCTAATTCTCCATTATCAACAGATGGACCATCGGCGATGATTTGACCTGCTTCTATTGAATCTCCAACTTTAACAATTGGTTTTTGTACAATTGAACTTCCGTTATTTGAACGTTCAAAGTTTGCTAATGTATAAGTTTTAATTCCTGCTTTTGATTCAACAGTAATTTGTTTTGCATCTACGTATTTTACAATACCGTTTTCTGTAGCAACAATACATACTCCTGAATCTCTAGCTGCTTCAAATTCAATTCCTGTTCCAACGAATGGTGATTCTGGAACAATTGTAGGAACTGCTTGACGTTGCATGTTAGCACCCATAAGTGCACGGTTGGCATCATCGTTTTCTAAGAATGGAATTGCTGAAGTAGCAACAGAAACGATTTGTTTTGGTGAAACGTCGATAAATTGAACTTCACTTACTTTAGCAATGTAATCATCACCTTTGTAATGTGAAACAACAGTTTCATCTAAAATTTTTCCATTTTCATCTTTAGTAACGTTTGATTGAGAAATAATGTATTCTTTTTCTTCATCAGCTGATAAATATTCATGTTCATTTTGAATTACACCATCAATAACTTTTAAGTAAGGTGTTCTAATAAATCCTAATTCATCAACAATAGCATAAGTTGATAAGTTGTTAATTAATCCAATGTTTGGTCCCTCTGGAGTTTCAATAGGACAGATTCTTCCATAGTGAGAAGGGTGAACGTCACGCACTTCTAAACTGGCACGGTCTCTTGATAATCCCCCAGGTCCTAAAGCAGTTAATCTACGTTTATTTGTTAATTCTGCTAATGGGTTTATTTGATCCATAAATTGTGATAATTGTGATAAGTTGAAGAACTCTCCAATTACAGCAGTTAATGGTTTTGCATTAATAATTGTTGAAACTTTAACTTTGTATAAATCACTTGTTGAAAGTTTTTCTTTAACGTTTTTATCAATACGTGTTAATCCCATTCTGAATTGATTTTGTAATAACTCTCCAACTGTTCTAACACGACGGTTAGCTAAGTTATCAATATCATCATATTCACCAATGTTGTACTCTAATCCTAATAAGTAAGAAACAGTAGCTACAATATCAACAACTGTAATGTGTTCTTCTTTTGAGTTAGGAGTAATTCCAACAATTGTAAATGTTTCATCTTTTGAGTTATTGTCTTGGTAAACTTTAACTTTTTGGATTTGACGTGAACCAGGGATATCTTCTCTGTATTCAATTGAAGAAACCATTACACCATCTTGTGATAATGCATCAGAAACTTCTTTAATATTTGCTTTTGAAATTTCAGTATTTTTAGCAACTAAAATTTTTCCGCTAGCATCAACAATATCTTCAGCTAATATTCTTCCCATTAAACGATTTTTAACAGCTAATTTTTGTTGTAATTTGAATCTACCTGCTTTAGTTAAATCGTATTTTCTACGGTCAAATAATAATCCGTTAATGTATTTTGATGCTCCATCAGAAGTAGCAGTTTCACCTTGTCTAATTTTTTTATAAATTTCTTGAACGTGTTGTGCTCAGTCTGCATATGTATCACCAGTATCGTTGTCATTTTTTAATGTTTCAACAATAACTTTATCTTTATCATAAATATTTAAGATTGTATCTCTATCTAATCCTAAGATTTTCAAGAATGATGTTGCAGTTGTTTTTCTTGATTTGTCGATTTTAACAAATAGTGAATTTGTTGTTTCAGCAGTTTTTTTAGTATCAGTTTCAAACTCTAATCAAGTACCACGACTTGGGATAATATCACCATTGTATAGGCTTTCCCCTGTCTTGTTATTGATTTCTGTTTTGAAATATGAACCAGGTGATCTAACTAATTGTGAAACAATAACTTTTTGTGAACCATTAATAACAAATGTTCCGGCATCAGTCATTAGAGGGAAATCTCCAAAGAATACTTGTCCTCATTTTCTTACACTAACTTCTGCTACAATAATATCTTCTTTTTCTTCTAAAATTGTAATTTGGAATAAGTCATTTTTTTCTGTTCCTTTTAACTTAACATCAAAGAAATAAATGTTATCAGTGTTTTTAACAAGTGAAACGTTTTTTGAATCTGTTTTTTCAGCAATTCAATTTGATAATACTTTCTTAACATCTTTTTCTACAATTTCTTCAAATTCTTTTGAAATGTCTTCAGTTTTTGTAAACATTAATTGCAAGTCTACATAAATTGGAGCATCATAGATTTTTGATTGCTCTTTTGCTTTTGATGGTGAAATTTTTGCTTCTTTAATTTCTCATCCTTCTAAGAAAAGAGATGCACTAGCATCATTTGAGCTCATTGCAAAAAATTCATTTAAAACTTCATCAATTCCTTTTGTTTTGAATCATTCGAAAGTTTTAGTTTGAATTTCGATTAAGTTTGGTAACTCAAGATTACCAGAAACTTTTCTATAATCACGTCTTTCAACGCCACGGTTTACTTTTTTAATTTTATATGCCATGTTGTTTCCTTTCATTATTCTAATATATATTTATATTTATTTAATTGCTTATCAGCAACTGTAAAGTTTGCGTCATTTTTTGTAACTTTGACTATGTTAGCACTTTTAAGGTTTTCTAAAGCATCCTTAATTTCTTGTTTTTTAACTGCTGCGTAACCTGCAATTTTTAATTTGTCAGTAATTCTTTTAACAGAAACTTCTTTAGTTCTTTCTGTCAAAATACTAATTAACACAATAAGTTCATAATCACTTGGAAAAAATTTTGATCTAACTTCTAAATCTTGCGCTATTCATTCTTTTACCAAAGAAGCTATAAAACCTCTTTTTACAGAATCTTGCAAATGTTTTTTAACAACTTTTAAAAGGTTATTTACATTTAAATTGTTAACGAAAGATTCATTAATTTTTTCAATAATTTCATCTCAGTGATTTAGCAAATCAAAAATTCAAATTTGAAATATTTCTTTCTCTTTAGATTGACCAATGAATCAAAGACTCATAAGCAAAGCTAATGTTGAATTGAATTTTTGATAAGGTTGAATAATTAAAATCTGTAAGAAAATAATTATTGCTTTTGTAAAACCATCAAAAGAATTTTCAGGTGTATCATTTATAAATTTGAATAAGCCTTTTAGTTCATCATCTATTGATTCAAAGTTAATTAAAACATCAGTCAAAAGTTTTTTATTGTCTGTTCTATAATAATTAGCTTTTCTGTCTAAGTTAAACTCTGTATTCCTGAATAATATATGAATTAACAACTCATAGTTATCTTCATTAATTTCAAAGTCAGCTTTTTTGACCAATCTAACAGCTTCAATTAAATTCATTGCTAGTTTTTCTTTTTTAGTTTTTGGTTTAGCTCCGTTTTCAATTCTTCTAATCATGTTGTGAATAGAAATAGTTGAAGATCCTTCTGCCAAGTTTTCCAAAAACATCAATGAAGATATATTGCTAGTTAGAATAAAATCATTTAATTCCTTATTCTTAGTAAATGTATATGCTTGAAAGTAGTTTGTTAAGTACTTATCTCCTTCAATTTCTTGAACTGGTTCAAAATTCATTTTTTGCATTATTGAAAGTGGAAAGTCTAAAGTCAAATAACTTTGTTCTTCAACAATTTGATTCATTGAATCAATAATCTTTTTATTTAAAAAATAGTTTAGACTCATATGACTTCCTCCAATATTTCTTTTGCAAAAAAAATGAGGATAGCAGAAGCTCTTAACTAACTAAACTATACTCGATTATTATATTATATATAAAACCCCCTAAAAAATCAATTAGACTATTTGATTTAAAGCGGAATTAAACTATTTATTTGCATATTTTTGTTATTAAAGTTATACAATTATTTACAAAATAAAGAAATTAAAGGGATCTAATATGAAAAATATTGAACAAAAAATAAACGAATTTATTTCTAATAATTTTTATCCAGGAGCTGTTATTAAAATTGATATTAATGGTAAAGATTTATACTACTCTTCATTTGGATATAGTGATTTAGAAAATAAGAAACCAATGAAGAAAAATCAGATTTTTCCAATTTATTCAATGACAAAACCAATAGTTGTTGTTGCTTGTCTTTTATTAATCCAAGACGGGTTGCTTTCATTGGATACAAAAGTTTCAGATTTTTATTCTAACTTCAATCAAAATATGAAAATAAAAAACTTATTAAATATGACATCTGGTATAACTTATAGTTGGAGCGCAAAAAACAACATTGAAAAACAAATTGAAATTGAAGAAGAAATTGAAACTAATAATTATAATCTTCATGAAATAATTGAAATGATTAGCAAAATACCCACAGAGATAGAACCTGGAGCAGATTGAATTTATGGAATGGGTATTGATGTATTAGGTGGAATTATAGAAAAAGTTTCTGGAATTAAACTTTCAACGTTTTTGAAAGAAAAAATTTTTTATCCGCTAAAAATGAACGATACTGACTTTAAGATAAAAGATTTAAATAGAAAACCTGTGAAATATAATTTGGACTCTTCAAATGGTTATAAGCTTATTAGAAATGAAAATTATCATTGAATGATGCCAGAAGATTTAACTAAAATTCCAAATTGCTGTCTTGGAGGCTCTGGAGTTTTTACCACAGCTAGTGATTACAATAAATTTCTTAATTTTTTATTATGTGGAAAAATTGAAAATAAAGAATATTTAGATACTAAATATTTAAATGAAATGACAAGCAATCAAATTACTAATTTAAAAAATATTAAAATTTTTGATTTAAACGAAGACTACCAATATGGTTATGGTGTCAGGGTTAGAACTAAGAACAATGTTTTTCCATTAACTGAAGTTGGTGAATTTGGTTGAGGTGGTGTTTTAGGAACAACTTCGCTTGCTGATCCAAAAAATAAAGTTGTTATGTCATTTATGGTTTCTGTTTATCCAGGTAATAATATGCTGGTTGAAAAGGAACTTTTTGACGCTTTATATAAAGATTTAAAAGATAAAAAATTAATATAAAAAAATCTTGCTCTAAGCAAGATTTTATTTTGTTTTGTGGAATACTATTTGTATTCTACTGATGCTCCTGCTTCAATTAATTGAGCTTTAATTGCGTCAGCTTCTTCGATTTTTACGTTTTCTTTAATAGCTACTGGTAAAGTTCCGTCAACTAATTTTTTAGCGTCCATTAATCCTAATCCAGTTACTTCTTTAACTACTTTAATAACTGCAACTTTTTGTCCACCTGCGTTTGTTAACATAATTGCAACTTCTGATGGAGCTGCGTCAGCAACAGCTGGTCCAGCAGCAACAGCAACACCTGCTGATGCAACAACGTCGAAGTGTTCTTCGATTGCTTTAACTAATTCGTTTAATTCTGTTAATTTCATTTCTTCTAATGCTTTAATAATATCTTCTTTTGTAATTGCCATGATTTTGGTCTCCTTTAATATTTTTCTTTTTTGCTATTAATACATTTTGATTATTTGTATTAGTCTTGTTTTGTATCAGCAACAGCGTTAATTACAGCCATAACTTGACGTAATGGGTAAAGTAAGCTTGATGCAAACATTGAGTATAAATCTTCTTTTGATGGTAGTGTAGCAACTTCCATAATTGCTGCAGTATCCATAGCTGCGCCTTCGTAAACTCCGGCTTTTAATTTTAATGCTTCGTTTTCTTTTGCAAAGTTTGCTACTAATTTAGCGGCTCCAATTGCATCATCATTTGAGAAAACAAAAACATTTTGTTGAGTTAAATATTCGTTTAATTCTGTTAAATTTAATTCTTCCACAGCTCTTCTAACAAGTGAGTCTTTGTAAATTTTAACTTCGATACCTTGTTTTAAAGCTTGTCTTCTTAAATTTGACATTTGTTCAACTGTTAAGTGTTTGTATTCTGCAATAGCAACACCTTGAGCTGATTGAATTTTAGAAACAATCTCAGCAACGATTTCTGCTTTTTTAGCATGTGCAGGTCTATTTGTTGACATTCGTATTCCTCCTATTTTCTTATTTTGTAAAACAAAACCCTCGGTTCTTAATGCAAAGACCGAGGGAAACGTAAAAATACATTTTTTAAATTAATGTTTGATTTATTTAATAAATGTTTATTTTAATCCTCGGTAACAAATTAAGGGAATTTCCCAGTTACTGTCTTTGGTATTAATAGCCTTTATTAATAATATCATATTGATTATTTATTTCAATAATTACAACTAAACTTCAACATCATCATTTCGTTTTATTATATCCATATCAGTTTCATTTGGAGGGAATACACCATCATTTTGACGTTTTTTGTATCATTCGAATTGACCTTCAAATGGGTGCAATCTTCTAACTTCTTGAGCAAGTTCTATGTAAATATCATCACTCATACTATTTCAGTTATATTTAAAGAATTTTCTATCTGATTTAAACTCTGCTAATTCTTTAACTAAACCTAACGAGATCATTCCATCTATTACATGTTTTCCAAGGAAACTACCAAATCTTATTTCTCTATTTCTGTTTCTTGCTCCAATAAGACCAAGGGTAACAAAGAAAACTGCAAATATTAATAATATTCCTGCTTGTTGCATAATGTATAGTGTATCTGTTGAATTGAATCCATTTTCTCCAACACCATATATTATTGATCCTAGTCCATGTAATACATATGTGAACTCAGCAACAAAACTAATTTTGTGGAAGAATTCAAATTGCATAAATGAAGGGAATGTTCCTCATCCTGATGAAATATTTATAACTAAATAAATGATAACTAAAACTTTTGAAATTGTTTCATCCTTAAACAAGAATCATAATCCTTGTATAGTAAGCACAAATATAAGATCTACAAATAATAGCCATAGTCATACAGATAACATAGCAGCTGAACCTATTGCTATTCAACCGGTTAGACTTAAAGCTATAGTAAGTGCTGTTGCTTGAACTATTCCAGTAACAAACATAAGTAATGTTTTTGATACATATCATTTTCCAGTTTTAAGTTTTTTAGTTCTTCTTGCTCTATCATATATAAATGTTTGCATAAATGTACCAACAAACAATCCGATGATTATAAAGAACTCACCAATTCCAATTCCATAAATTCCATTTTTTAAACCAGCTATTTCAATATTAACTATTTCAAATCTATCAAAAGTTTTATGTTTAATAGTTTCAATAACTTTTTTGCTTAATGTATTTAAAAATGAAATTTGATTACCAAATCCATTTGCTACAGCCAGTTTATCCATGTTTTTATTAAATTCAAATACAGTTGTTACATTTCTATTTAAAGGGTTTAAGGTTGAGTTAAACACTTCTTGAGATTTAATTAATCTTAGATTAAATCCAGTTTTTTCATTTAAAATTGAACTTATTTTTGGTAAGTAAGTTTTAAAGTTAAATTTTAAGTTTTGGATAGGGCTATTATTGATTCCCGCTACAAAAGCTGTTATGGCTTTTTGAACTTTTGAATCTAAACCCAATTTATCTATATGATCTAGATTAATTCACATTTTTTGTGAATCTTCGAATGGATCTATTCCATGCATCACATCATATAAGTATTTGTTTAAAATATGTGAGTTGTCATTTAATAATAAAATATATCCCATTAGTTTTGAATTATAAAGATCTATTTTTAATATTTTAGCTATTGTTTTTAATTGGTCACTACCTAACAATGATGCGATTGTATTTGTAAATATACCATTTGTTTTTTGCGCTGCATCTGCTTTTGAAGTTATTTCTTCTCTTATATCACCAAAAATAGTATTTTCAGATTTAACTTTTTGAACATCTTCTAGTGATGAAGTTGACTCATTTACTGAGTCACTTATAACATACTGTTTATTTGCTTCAATAATAACGTCAGAATTATTTATAGTTCCAAAACTTTGAGAAACGCTTACTTTTTCATCATTTAAAGGTGTGTATGTTACTTGTTTATAGAAGTTCTTATAAACAATATTTGAAATAAATGACGGTATGTTTTCACCTAAAAAATCTTCAATTGCTGATACTATAAGCGCTGATTTCATCTCCATCATACTATTTAGGTAATATCCAAAAATAAAGTTTCTTTCAAATGTTGTTCAAAGATTAATATTTGATTTAGGTAATTTAGGTGCCTCATTTTTTTTATTAAAAGTAGTTCCTACTTGTTGAATTAAATATTCTCCAAAGCCTTTTTCAATTTTAGCTTGAACATAATATTTTTTACCTTTTCATTGTTTTTCAATTTCTTTTTCAGATGATATATATCTGATGTTTGTGAATGCCATATCTTCTTTTAATTCTGGAGAAGAAAAAACATAATCTTCATCCTTAATATTTTTATCTGTTTTTTCATTTAAAGCTGATTTAATTATGTCTCATACGTTAAATTGAAAAATGTGATTTGCAACTTCTTCTTTTGAAGCTGCTATTGTTCCAGTGTTTGTATATAAAATTCCTTTTTCAATGTCATAAGCTGAAGAAATGGCTTGTTCTTTACTTATATAACCATCCAGTGAATTGTATTTATAATCTGTTAAAACACCGATTTTAAAATCGAGTTTTTCCATATCATTATTTTTATATACTCAGACTGTATTGTCTTCGTTTAAAATTGCAACTGGTGCTTTTCCTAAATTTATTGTTGGGTTTCAAAAAGCAATTAAACATGTTACTCCATACAATATGGGTATTAATGCAATACCTATAAATTTAGAAATCCTTTTTACCGAAGACAGAACTCGAGATGTAAATTCATCTCGAAAACCTTTGATAATGTCTATCATATGTCTCCTTTTAAATAAATGAACTTTAGTAGTTCATATATATAAGATAACACTTAATAAAAAAAATAACTTAAAAGTTATTTGATTTTTATATTATTAAATTTAAAAATTCCAAACAAGTAAACTAAGAATGCGATAAGAACCATTAAAATAGGTTTTCACAAGATTGAGAATGTACTTGCACCTGTTTGTTGATGGGGCATTATAACCATTAAATAAATTGAACCTATAAATGTAAGAGCACATGTAACTAAACTTAAAATCATTAGTGTTCAGAAAGTTTTATTTCCATATATTTTTTTATATTCTGGATCTTTCAGTCTTAATTTTATTATCGATGAGTTTAATAAAATTTTTAAAACACTTGTAGCTAACGCAAATGAAGAAATGATTTCAGAAATAGAACTAAATAAAATATAAAATACTGCAACACAACATAACAAGATAATTGCCATATAAGGTTGATTTGTTTTTTTATGCACTTTTCCAAAAACAGAATGAACATCTCCAGTTTCAGATAATTTATGTATTAGTCTTGATTGAAAAAATAATAAAGAGTTTACAGAACCAATAAATAAAAATATTGCAAAAATATTAAAAGTTAAAACAGCCCATCTATGCTGAGCAAAAATTGATGACGTTGTTCCTCCTGGATTTATTCAATTTCCATTTGAGTCAGGTGTTGCTAATGATAAAAGAGCAATACCATAACAAACGTATATAACTAAAACTATTAATACAGCACTAATGATGACTCATGGAATTGTTTTTTTAGGATTTTCAATTTCTTCTGTAATGTATGTTGGGAATTCATGACCAGAATATGCAAACCCTGTATATGTTATTGCTGGAATCAACATAGCAGATGAAATATATGCATGCCCTAAATTCTTATTCATTTCTGAATTTGAAAGTAAACCATCTTTTGAACCATACATTATTGCTAAAATAAAAACTAATATGATTGGTAATGTTTTAACAAATAAAAAGAATAACTGTGTGTATTTACTACTATTTTTAATCATTATTTGAATCCCAGCCAAAAATATCAAGATAAATATTGCTAAGCTTTTTTGTAATGTTTCAACTGCTATTTCTTCAGGATTTAATTCTAAGATTTGAGTTATCATAGAACTCATTGCAGAACAACAACTAGCCAAAGATGTTGCTGAAACAAATAAAATTAAAACTCAACCAAATCAAAATGCTAATATTCTTCAATTACATTTTCTAATTCAACTATAACCACTACCACTTTCTCCATAACCTATTGAAGGTTCAATAACAATAAATGCATCAGGTAGAACTATTAAAGCTCCAAAAACTCACGCCAATATCATTAAAAGAGGATTTGCTTCAGATAAAGCAAATACCATATTAAAAGAAATTATAATGCTTGAACCTACTATTGCAGCTAATGTAGATGCTAATACTGTTCAAAATCCATATTTTTTATTTAGTTTCATTTACTTCTCACTTTCTAGCAAAATTTATTGTTTTAAGAATGTAATCATCATTATAAGTCTTAATTGTATTTACATGCTCTGAGCCTTCGGGTGTTCAAATTTTGCTTATTTTTACTTTTTCATACTTTATTTTTTTCTCATACATTATCTGACTCATCTCATATGGAATAAAGGTATCACCTTTTGAGTGAACAAAAAATATCGGATTACTTTTTGCTTTCTTCATATTTAATAATAAGTTATATTTTCTTTGTTTAGTTTTTGTTTCTTTGCTAAATTTATGTGTAAAAAGAAATCCTATCTTTCATCATGGAACATGGTATAAATTATTTTCAATGTAATATCTATACTGCAATTTTATATTACTAAAACCACAATCCGCAACAACCCAATTTATTTTTGATCTTAACTTATTTTTTTGAACAAATAAAATACTTGTTGACGCACCCATACTATTACCAATTAATCCAATTGAGTCTGCTTGTTCTTCATTTTTTAGGTGCTCAACAATAGTTTCCAACATTGAAATAGAAGAATATCCTATATCAGTTTTTTCACCATAACTTAAACCGTGAGCAAATGCATCAAAAGTTAATATATTGTATCCTTGCTTTCAAAAATGATGAACTAATCTTAAAGCTAAAAATTTATTTTCAGTTCAACCATGTAATCCAACTACTCATTTTTTAGAGTTTGCATTTTTTGCAACTAAACAGCTTATTTTTCCATTACTATTAAATAAATCAAATTCTTCAATCGATTTTTCGTTGAAAGTATCAGTTAAATAATTTAAATTTTTATTTTTTAAATCATCATAATAAATATCAAGTGAATTTACCTTAATTCCTTCTTTAGTAAAACCATCTCTATAGTAGTTGTAACAAAAGTTTTTATAATCTAAAAAATGAGAACTAGAATTTTTTTTAATTGATTTCATTTGTAACAATGTTATTAAAACTGTTTTTAATGAATATTTATATTTATTTATTTTTTCCAAAGTAAACCTCATTTTTCATATTTAAATTAATTATACATATAAAAAAAATAATTCCCAAAAAATTTTTTTATTTTGGAAATTATTAATTATTTTTTAATGATCATATCAATGTGATCTATACCATCATCATCATATACTTCAGAGCATTCTACAAAACCAAAACTTTTATAGAAATTTAATAAATAGTATTGAGCGCTAATTTTTATGTCTTTGTTTGGTCATTCTTTATTAATTCAATCAATAGCATTTTGCAAAAGTGTTTTACCCATTTTAAGTCCTCTGAATTTAAATGGAGTTAGTACTCTACCAAAAGAAGCTGTTCCATCTAATTTTTCATATATTCTTAAGTAAGCCACAAGTTCATTATCATCATTTCTAATAATTAAATGTGTTGCTGTCAAATCTTGTTCGTCAATTTCGCATGCTACTCATTTTTGTTCGACAACAAAAACTTCACTTCTACTTTTAAATATTTCTCAAGCTTCATAACTAGTTAGTTCACTAAGCTTCTTAAATTCTATTTTCATAAAATACTCCTTTTCTTTTATAATAAAAAAACAGCTAACGCCGTTTTATTAATTAATTTCTACTTTAATTCCAGGACCCATTGTTGTTGAAATTGTAATGTTAATGATGTAATCACCTTTAACAGTTTGAGGTTTAACTCTTTTCATTTCATTTAGGATTGTAGTAAAGTTTTCTTTCAATTGTTCTGCTGTAAATGAAGCTTTTCCAATAATTGTGTGGATGTTTCCTTCTTTGTCTGCACGGAATTCAATTTTTCCTTTTTTAATTTCGTCGATTGCTTTAGCAACGTCCATTGTAACTGTTCCTGTTTTTGGGTTAGGCATTAATCCTTTTGGTCCTAAAACTTTCCCAATTGCTCCTAATTTTGCCATCATTTCTGGTGTAGCAACAATTACATCAAATTCAAATCAATTTTCTTTTTGGATTTTTGTAATTAATTCTTCTCCACCAACAAAGTCAGCACCTGCATCTTGAGCTTCTTTAACTTTAGTATTTGTTAAAACTAAAACTTTTTGAGTTTTACCTGTTCCAGCTGGTAATACTAATGCTCCACGGATTTGTTGATCTGCTTTTCTTGGATCGATGTTTAAGTTAAATGATAATTCAACAGTTGAATCAAATTTAGTTGTTGAAGTTTCTTTTGCTAATTTAATTGCTTCGTCAAGTGCGTAAACTTTTTGTTTGTCTACTAAACCTTTAACGCTTTTCATTCTTTTTGAAATTTTAGCCATTAGTTAGTTTCCTCCATACCTGTAATTTTGATTCCCATGTTTTTAGCTGTACCAGCAATAATTTTCATTGCTGCTTCAACATCATTTGCATTTAAATCAACTAATTTGTACTCAGCAATTTCTCTAACTTTGTCAGCTGAAATAGTAGCAACTGTTTGAGTTTTAGCATTGCTTGCACCTTTTTCAATTCCTGCTGCTTTTTTTAATAAAATAGCAGCTGGTGTTGTTTTTAGTATAAAGTCAAATGATTTGTCATCATATGCTGTAATAACTACAGGAACAACGTCTCCTGCACGATCTTTAGTAGCATCGTTAAATTGTTTTGTAAATTCAGGCATGTTAATACCTAAAGAAGCTAATTCTGCTCCTGGTTTTGCTTGCATCGCCATAAATTCTAATTTGGCAATACGTGTAATTCTTTTAGCCACGGGCTTATCCTCCTAATATTCTGTTAGTCGGCTGCTTTTACTCGCTGTGGTCCATATGAAGTATTAGAACTTCTCCCACAATAAAAATCAGTCATTTTTAATTATACATTTTTATATTCTTAAATCAAGTTTATATGAAATTTGATGAGCGTAATTTATGAATTTCATATAATAATGAGGTGATTAGATAGAAATTAAGGAATTAAAGGATTTATAACTGAAAACTACATTAAAAAATAATACTCATTAAAATTAAGAGCTGAGTTTTATCACAATTTTATTTTCACTCATTTTTGGCAAAAAAACTTTTAATTGTTTTAATATCAAACATAATTTAGTTAAACATTTTCGGTTTTTATAGATTTATTGTTTAATGAAAGTACACAGTTATTTTTAAAACAAAAAGTAATAATAAAATATTAGTTTTTTTCTTACAATATTTCTAAAGTGTTAAAATATCCTTAGTAGATAATCTACGAAAAAAGGAAAAGCAAATGAAAAAATTATTAAGTTTAATAGGAGGAATAACTTTAGTTGTTTCTTCATCATCAATCGTTGTCTCATGTTTTAATACTAGACCAATTATTAATCATACTTTTAAAGATGAATTTACAATATTTGATTTGGGAGCAATCTCAGGAGCCGAAAATGCTCCAAGTATTGAAACTATATATAATGGTATTTCCGTCGCTCATCAAAATGTTCCAGATTGACGATGATCAGTGCCAATCGAACATATTACATTTGTTGATGAACCAACAACCGATTCTTGCATTATTAGAGTTATTGATGGGCACAACCAACCAACTCTTACAGGAGAAGTTCAATTTAGATATAATTATCAAAAAATAGAAAATAGAGAAATTACTTTTTATTCAAGTGGGCAAAATAATGGTATTAAAAGAAGAACTGGAACAATAGAAGAAATATCAAAGTTTTCAAACTTAATTACTAACTGAAATTGAATAGAAAAAATATCATCAGAGCCAAGTTTGGCATATACAGATCTTTCTAATTATGCTTCTACTGGAGGAACGGGATTATGTGAATATATTGCACTTAATATGCTAATAAATTATTCACAAGTTTTTGGAAAATATAATTTATATCCTAATTCAGATATAAGAAAATATTTTTATCAATTAGATTCTAAAAGTATATACCATTATGCAAGTGGCAGTGGTAATAAAGATGCAGTTCCTTATTTAATGTATAAAAAAGTATCAGATAAATATGGGGGAAGATGATATGACATTAGAGAAGGAAAAAATATTAGAAAAATTATGAAAACATGATTAGGTGATTATTCAAAAAATTTAATTGATGACTACTCAGCTAATTGATCACATACTTCAAAACCTGAAGATTGAATCAAAAAATATAACAGACCTATCTTATTGTCATTTTTTGTTAAAGGTGAAGCACATTCTATAGTAATATATGGTTACAATGAATCGACAAATGAATATGCTGTTAATTATGGTTGGTCAGGTAGTCAATATAGTAAACAAATAATTAAGAAATCAGAAATTTGATCTTATTTCAGTATGGGTTTTTGATACGGCTTAAGAGATAAATAATAGGTTAGTTAAAATTAAGATTAAATAGCTCTTTGTCATAGTTTCTTTTTAATTTTGAGTAAACATTTTTAAGATAATCTTCTCGTTCTATTGGATCTTCTGAAATTTTCTTTAATTCATTTTTTAAATATTGAGTATCTTTTGTTATATTAAAAAGATGTCAATTAAATAACGGATCTTTTGAATCTTTGATTTTGATTATCATTTTTTGCAGCAATTCATCTCTAATTTTTTTATTGTAAATACAAAACTCTAAAACTATATTTTTATTTAAATTAGTCAAAGTGTTCGTATAGAATAAAGAATTATTTGTATCAATGAAATCAGCATTTTTAAGTAAGCTATTTTCATTTAAGATGTCACTTGGAAATGAATAAAGTATTTGATTAAATTTGTTCACTTTTCATTTAAATGAGTTTTCTCCTATGTTTATAATAGATTTAAATTTTTTATCGTTAATTTGAACATCTTTATTAAGTAAAATAAAATTATCAAAATTTTGAATTCTTAAATTATCTTTTGATATTTCAGGAGTGTAAATTTTAATAAACTCAGCATCCACTTTTTTAACATCATTAATTTTCAAAGTATGTTTAAAATAATGAGCAAAAAAAGTATTTAAAAAGCTTTCTTCAAAATGTTTAGAATTTATTATTTCATTAAAGAAAAATATTTTACTCATAAGTTCTATTTTGTTTAATTCTAAGTTTCAATAAACATCAACATCTAACATAAAATATTTTTTTTCAATTACATTTTCTTCAATCTTGTATTTTAACGCTCTATTTCAGTTTGCTGAAGAATAACAGTTATTTAAAACAGAATCTGGGATGGATTCAAATTTTGTATTTCCTATATAGTAAACATCTTTTTTAAAGCCTATTTCAATTAATATACTTTTGCTAAATAAATAAAACATTGAATACTCCTTTTTTACTTTGTTATTTTAACAAAAAAAAGATTTGCTAAGCAAATCTCTTAAATAAATAAAATTATTTTTTTAATAATCAGTTTGTAATTTGTAATGCTAATGGTTGTTTACCCATTAAACATCAAATGATAATAAAGATTATACCTACAAATGATAAACATAGTAATACGTAGATTAAACCATAAATTAAAGCAGCCCCTCTACCTTCCGCTTGAGGTGTTTTGAAAATCATTTGTCCAACTAATGGTAAGTTTAAAATTCATAATACTAAAGGTAAGATCCCTAAAGTAAATCCGTTTAAAAATCCATTAATAATTGTTGATAATGCTCTTTTTATAATGTTCATTTTACTTATTCCTTTCTGTATTTCTCTTAAAATTATACAACAATAGTGGGAAAAAACAAAAATAATTCGATTTTAGATATTAAAATTTTCCTTGCGCTAAACTTGAGTTTCCTCCACCTTTTGGAGATATTGTTAAGTTTTTAAATATTTCTATAGCTGAATATTCATTTTGAATTTTTTCACTAACTCCAACAACCACAAAGTTTCCTTCTTCAGTTTCAGAAGTTAATATTATAATTAATTTTTCAAATTTATTTTTATACTCATCTACAAGGTTTTTCATATCTTTAATATTCAAACCATTCACTTGTTGTTCAATTGTTCCTACACCTTTGTCATTAGTTATAGGTTCAAAAGCTTTAAATTGTTCTAATTTTTTAGAAGTTAATAAATCTTCAATTTTTCTTTCATATATTTTTAAAGCAGCTGATAACTTTTCTAATATCAATTTCAATTCTTGAATTGACTCTTTTGAAATTGTTTTAGTAACTGATTCTTTAACAATATTTTCAATGTTTTGGTCAGCCTGAATTAATTTAGTATTTTCGTATTTAGAATTTTGTTCTTGAATCAATTTTAAAAGTTTATTAAATTCTGTATTTAAATATTCATTAATTGCTTTTTTTGATGTTAAACACTTAACCCTGTAAACTCCACTACCTTTTGATTCTAAACCTGTTATCATAAAGTCTTCTATGTCAATTGTATTATCAACATGAGTACCACCACATAATTCACTTGAGAAATCTCCAAATTTTACAACTCTTACAATGTCATCATATTTTTCAGTAAAGAATGCTAAAGCACCATATTTGCTTACTGCATCTTTCATTGAACAGAAATAAACTTCTCTATTTATTTTTTCATTAATTTTATCTAAAACTAATTTCTCTGCTGCAATTAATTCTTCTGCTTTTATTGAGTCATTATATGTGAAGTCCATACGTAATCCATGTTCATCATTATATGAACCTGATTGCATAACAGTTTCTCCCAATACAACTCTTAATGCAGAGTGAATTAAATGAGTACCTGAATGATTTTTCATTGTTAATGTTCTTTTTGTTTCATCTACAAATGCATCGATTTGATCTCCAATTTTAATTGAACCATCTAATAGAATTTTATGAATATGTTGATGATTTGGTCCTTGTTGTGTATCAATTACTTCACATCTTGCTTCTTTATTTACTAAATAACCTTTATCAGCAGCTTGGCCACCTTTTTCAGCATAAAAAGGAGTTTTATCTAAGATAACATAAACTTCTTTATCTGTAGCTTCAGTAAGAATTTCATCGTCTGTGAATATATATACAATTTTTGCATTTTTATGGCTTGTTTCTTCTCAACCAGTAAACTCTGATTCAACATTTATTTTTGTAAAGATTTCATTTTGTTTATCTCAAGCTTTTAAATCTTTTCTCGCATTACGAGCTTGTTCTTTTGCTTGTTCTAATAAACTATTAAATTCTTCAATTTCTACCTTAACTTTTCTGTCTTCAGCAATTTCAATTGTTTGTTCTATTGGATAACCATATGATTCAAATAAAAGTAATGCATTTTTACCTGTTACTTTTTTGTCATTTTCAATCATTTTATTTAATGCCTCATAACCTTTTGATAAAGTTTTTAAGAATTTTTCTTCTTCAATTAAAATTGTTGTTTCAATTAAATTTTGTTTTTCTAATAAATATGGATAAAAATCTTTCATGACATCAATAACATTTATTACTAATGTGCTTAAAAATGGCCCATTAATACCTAACTCCATACCTTTCATTAAAGCACGGCGAATTAAACGGCGAATTATATATCCTCTATCTTTGTTACCTGGAAAAACACCATCAGCAATAGCAAAACTTGTTGCTCTTACATGATCAGCAATAACTTTGAAAGCTGTATTAATTTTAGTTTGCTCTGCTTTTTCATCAAAGTAATTTTCAATTGAGTATTTGAAATTAGCATCACAAATATTTTCAATTTGTTTGATCGTTGGTCAGAAAATATCTGTTTCAAAGTTTGTTGGAGTATCTTGAAAAATAGAAGCTATTCTTTCTAGGCCAGCACCAGTATCTATATTTTTTCTTGGTAGCTCTGAATAGTTATTAAAACCATCATTATTAAATTGAGAGAAAACAATATTTCAAATTTCAATGTATCTATCGTTTTCAATATCTTCAGCTAATAATCTTGGACCAATATTTTCTTTATCTCATTTTTCGCCACGATCAAAGAAAATTTCAGTATTTGGACCACAAGGTCCTTGACCTACGTCTCAAAAGTTTGTATCTCTTGTTAATCTAAAAATATGGTCTTGTTTAATTCCAATATCATTAATTCAATATTCATATGCCTCAATATCTTCATTAAATACAGTTATATATAATTTTTCTACAGGAATAGCAAACCATTTATCACTTGTTAATAATTCTCATGCAAATGATATTGCTTCTTTTTTAAAATAATCTCCAATTGAAAAATTACCTAACATTTCAAACATTGTATGGTGTCTAGCTGTAACACCTACATTTTCAATATCATTAGTTCTAATTGCTTTTTGTGAGTTAGTTAGCCTAGGTGAGGGCGGTGTTTTTCTTCCATCAAAATAAGGTTTTAGTGTCGCTACACCAGAGTTAATTCATAGTAATGAAGGGTCTTCTACAGGTATTAAACTAACTGGTTCTAAAAAATGGTGGTTTTTTTCTTTAAAAAAATCTAATCACATTTTTCTAATTTCATTTGTTGTTAATTTTTTCATTAAATATCAGTCCTTTAAAATTAATTATAACCTTTAACAAAATCAAAGAGAAAATATTTTTATCTAAATTTTGATAAAATATATTTATATCTACTTATTCTGGAAAGGAAAGTAAACTTATGCAATTAAAAGACAAAAATAAAAAGAGATTAATACTAATTGATTTAGATGGGACAACATTAAAAAATGATCATATATCAATTAATCCAATTACTAAAAATGCATTACAAGATGCAATAAAAAATGGGCATACAGTTTGCATTTGCACTGGTAGAAGTTTAAAAGATACATTACATATCTATAATGAATTAGAATTAGACAGTTTATTAGTAACACTAGATGGTGGTCATATATCTGATCCTGTTCACAGAAATTTTAAAAGAATAGTTTTACCAATAAGTGAAGAAGTTACAAAAGGCATATTAAGACACCCAATTTTAAAAGGCAAAATTGAAAATATTATTGTTGAGTATTATCATACAAATATGATTCAAAATCCAGCTGATAACTTTTTCGTTGTTGATTCAAATGCAGAACAACCTGTTCAAGGAAATATTTTAAAAGATTGAAATGGTCCATGTAGTAATATTATTATTAAATTAAATACTAATTTAAATTTCTTTAATGTTGTTGACACTTTAAATGATGAATTTGGAGATGCAGTTAAAGTAAAATCAAACCTAATTTATGGTATTGAAAATATTGGAGAAAAGCCTATTTTAATAATTACAAATAAATTTGTTAATAAAGGATTTGCAGCTGAAATGGTTGCCCAATACTATAATAAAAATATTAATGATGTTATTGCTTTTGGAGATCAAATGAATGATTTTGAAATGATACAAACAGTAGGTCATGGAATCGCATTAACTAGTGGTAATCCAAAACTAAAAGAAGTTGCATGAGGTATAACTGATTTATCAAATGAAGATGGCGGTCTTGGTGACACACTTAATAAACTTTTAAAATAGAAAAAACATCAGTCCAATAAGCTGATGTTTTTTCTATTAAAATTCTTTTGTTTTCATAAAATTTTGAAATCAGTTAAAAGATTTCTTTTTAAACCTATTTCCTGTTCCATTATGATAATCATCATAATCAACATAAATCATTCCATAACGTTTTGACATTTCATTAGTTGAAGCAGACACTACATCAATTGGCGTTCACATTGTATAACCAAATACATCAATACCATCCTTGATTGCCTCATTGATTTGTTCAAAATGTTTTCCTAAATAATCGATTCTATAATCGTCTTTAACAGTATTATTAGAGTCCAGATTTTCTAATACACCTATACCATTTTCTGAAATAAATAATGGTTTTTGATATCTATCTCACATTTGATTTAAAGAGACTCTTAAACCAATAGGGTCAATTTGTCATCCTCATTCTGTTGCTTCTAGAAATGGGTTTTTTCCTCCAGTTGAAACATTGCCTGATGCCTTGTCTTTTCCTTGAACGGCAACAGTAGCAGACATGTAATAACTAAATGAAATGAAATCAACTGTATTATTTTTTAAAACTTTTTCATCATCATTTTCCATTATAATATTTATATTATTTTCAGTAAAATATCTTTTAATGTAAGTAGGATACTCACCTTTAGCAACTACATCATAGAAAAATCAACGAGATATTTGTTGTGATTTCAAGTTTTCAATTTCATTTATAGGATTACAGTCTAGTGCGTAAGTTGTTATGTTTGCAACCATACACCCAAATTTAGTTTTTAGCTTACACATCTTTTTACCTAATTCAATAACTTTTGCTTGTGCAATAAATTGATGGTGAAGTCCCTGATAAGCCGCTTGATCTCTTTCATTTTTACTTTTAAAATCTGATTCAAAAACTCCCAAACCAACTTCTGTACTTCAAATTGCAACATTAATTTCGTTAAATGGTAATCAAAAATCTACAACATCATCAAATTCTTCAAATAACGTTTTAGCATACTTTACAAATAAATCTATTACTTTTCTGTTTGTTCAGCCACCGTATTTTTTTGTAATTTCATAAGGTGTATCAAAGTGGTGCATAGTTACCATTACTTTAATTCCTGCCTTTTTGCATTCTTCAAAAACATTTCTATAAAAATCTATACCCGCTTCATTTGGTTTTTCATCATCACCATTAGGAAATATTCTTGATCAAGCAATTGACATTCTATAAATGTTCATTCCTGCTTCTTTAAACAAAGCAATATCTTCTTTATATCTATGATAAAAGTCAATTCCAAACCTTTTTGGGTAATGCAAATTTTGTTTGTTTTCAATAGAGTCAAGCATTTCTTCTTTTGTTTGACCTCCAAAATGTATAGCTTTTCTATTTTTGATTGGCAAGAAAGGTTTCATTTCAAGTAGAGTTAAAGTTTTTCCGCCTTCATTATATGCTCCTTCTACCTGAGATGCTGCTGTTGCTCCACCTCATAAAAAATCGTCTTTAATAAATTTCATATTTTCACTTCCTTTATATTTTGATTTTCTCAAATATTTAAAATTTAGCATATTTTACGTATTAAATAAATTTAACTTTTATAAATAGAAAGTTGTTAACAAAAATGCTATTATGCATTTTGTTTTTCTTCAAGCTCGCAAAGTTTATAAAAAACTCCATAACATCCTGCATCATTATTTAATTTTGATTTTTCGACAACATTAAAAACTGGATTTTTTGAAAATTTGCTATTAGCATCAAAATTTCGATGAAACTTAATCTTATCAATAACCATTTTCATAAACTGTTTATTTTCGCTTACACCACCACCAATAGTTAGCAAATCAAAATCCAATAATTGATGAAAGTTAATTATTGCTTTAGCAATTGATGATGTTCATTCATCAACTAGTTTACACACAATTTGATCTTTTTCATTAAATTTAGTAAAAATGTACTTACCTGAAATATTTTCGTTTGAGTTAATGATTTTTTTGTATTTCATAATTAAAGTACCCAGACCTGTGTCCAACGCGTAAGCAGATTTATCATTTTTATCATTTATTGAGCTAAACATTCCTGAAGCTTGACCAGCCTCAAAATTGCTTCCTTTATAAAGTTTACTATTAATTATGATTCCGCATCCTAAAGCAGAACCAATTGTAATATGAATAAAATTTATTAATTTTGGATCATTTCTAAATTTAAATTCGCCAAACGCAGCTGATTTGCCGTCATTTTCAATTTCAAAATTTTGCATATTATATAATTTTGAGAATTTTGCATTTATATCAAATTCAACATCACAAAATGCTGATTCAGTTATTACTTTTTTCTTTTCTGAGTCTAAAACACCAGGAATTGAAATACCTAAGTCAAAATAGTCTTTTTCGTTTTTTAAATCATCCAATATTATATCTAAAACTTTTTCTAGGGGAACTTGAAACCCTTTCTTTTCTAAATGGGTAAAGTAAAGAATATCTTTAAATTCTACTTTATCATCATTAAAAACTATTTTTTTAATTGATGAACCACCCAAATCGTAAGTAATTTTTTTATTCATTGTAATCACCGTTGTTTTTAATTAATTCTTTGTATCAATAGAAACTGTCTTTTCTTATTCTTTTCATATCTTTTAAATCAAATTCATCTCTATTGACATAAATAAATCCATATCTTTTTGATATTCCTTCATGAGTTGAAACTAAATCAATAGCACTTCAAGGCATATATCCTATCATCTCAACGCCATCTTCAATAGCTAGTCCCATTTGATGAATATGTTTTTTATAATAATCTATTCTATAATCGTCATGTACTTTTCCATCTTCAGTTAAAACATCTTTAGCACCAATTCCATTTTCAGTAACCATAATTGGTAACTGATATCTTTCTCAAACTTCTCTTAAAGTATTTCTAAAGCCAACAGGATCAATTTCTCATCCAAACTGAGTTTTTTGAAGATTAGGGTTTTTTACTGATTTTGCAAAACCTTTAAATGCAAATCCAGATTGCTGGTCATTGTTTGTTGCTCCATCATCTCCATTTGAACTGTTGATAGCTTCAACAGTTCCAGAAGAATAATAATTAATCGCAATAAAATCAGGTTTTGCTACTTTAAATAATTCCATTTCTTCTTCAGTTGTTTTAATTTGTTTATTATTTTCTTCCAAATACTTTAAGAATTTTTTACTATATGATCCTCTACATAAAATATCTAAGTAAACTCAGTTTCTCAATAAATCCATGTTTAACTTAGCCGTAAAATCTTCAGGTTTACATGAAGCTGGGTAGTTAACTGATATGTTGGGTGCTGGCCCTATTTTGACTCCTGGACACATTTCCCTACACATTAGAATAGCCTTAGCTTGAACAACGTTCATGTTATGCATTACTTGTCATTCATTTGAAGAAGACTTTTCTTTATTTGTATTTATGATTTGTGAAACTAAAACCATAACATTCAGTTCATTAACTGTTAATCAATATTTAACTTTTGAACCAAAATTTTTAAACAAAACTGAGCAATATCTTTCATAATGTTTATAAACATTTTTGCTTTCTAATCCACCATCATCTTCAACAAACATAGGAATATCAAAGTGAAAAATTGTAACTACTGGCTCAATATTATTTTTAATTAGTTCATCTAATAAGTTATTATAAAAATCAATTCCTTCTTGATTTATATTACCTTCCTTATCTTTAATTATTCTTGGTCATGAAATAGAAAATCTGTATGACTTAAATCCCATTTCTGCCATAAGAGCTACATCTTCTTTTCAATGGTTATAGTGATCAGCTGCAACACTAAAATCTGTTATTTCTTTGTTTGCGTGTTTTTTTGATGAAGGGTCCATTGATGATGGCACTTTGCCGCCTTGATATATACCCCCTTCTACTTGATAGGCGCTTGTAGCTGCACCCCATAAAAAATCTTTTGGAAATTTATTCATATAATTCCCTCCTTATATTTTTATTTTATGCTTTGCATTTTTAATATGCCCTGATAAATAAGGCATTAAAAAAAACTTTCCTATTTAGAAAGTTTTTTTAACTCGTTTAATACCTCGATAAAAAGCATTTGAATTGCTATGTTTCTTATTAAAAATGATGCACTATCATGATTAATATCTAAACAAATTGTATTGAAATTAAATTTCTTAAGTTTTTCCTCAGAAAATTGAGATGTTATTAAAAAACTTTTCTCTTTTTTAAAATTTTCAAGCATTTCAAACTCAACTTGATCAACCAAACTTTCTGTGTCAAGTCCACCAAACAAAATTATGTTGATCGATTGCTTTTTCTTTTTTATATTTTTCATGAATATATATTGTGTTTCAAAAATAATTGGCGTGATTTCACCTTCAAGTAATAATTCGTAAATAAAGTTTGAAGCAATTCTAAATTGATAAGAACTGTATATATAAACATTCTTTTCAGCTGCAATAGAAGTAGCAATTAATTTTATAGTATCTTTTTTGGAAATTAATCAATCATTAATATCACGTAAAAAATTTTTCATATTTCCTATTTCATTTATTTCATTAAGTTTATTTTGTTTCTTTAAATCAAATACTAGCTCTTTATATCCTGAAAAACCCAAACTTTTTGAAAACTTTGTAATTGTTGATTCACTTACAAATGATTTTTCAGAAAGTTCTTTTTGTTTAAGGAACTTTCCTTGTCTAGCACTATTTAATATTTCGGTTGCTATTATTTGATTTGTTGTATTAGTAAAATTTTTATGCTGTGTTTTTAATTTTTCATATATGTTCATCGATTTACCTCTTTAAAAAGATTTTACAATAAAAAAGTAAACATTGAGTTTACTCTTATATTTTATTAAATCGTTTTAACCGCTTTTTTATTTTTCTTTAAACTTTTTGTAAGTTGTTTTAGAGAAATATTTATGTTTTTAGGGTTTTCAAAGTCATATGCAATTTTTAATGAATTTAAATCGTTTCAATAGTTATTTTTAATTTCAACTATTTCTTCTTTTAAATTATATTGTTTACTGATTTGTGATAATAAATTATCAATTTCTTTTTGTTTAGGTTCAATTATTTTATCAAGTGTTTTGAAATCAATTTTTGCTTTCAATTCATCACGCTCAATTTTTAATTTATCTATTTTTGCTTTATAAGAAAGGCTATTAAATTCATTAACTAATTTTTTTGAAGTTTGTAAATCATTTTTACTTATTGCTTTTTTACCTTTTTTATAAATTTGTTGCTCATGTTTATATTCATTTTCAGTTAGTGTTTCAATTTTTGAATCAACAGAAACAACTTTTTGAATTTGTTTTTCAATTTTTTTAATTTGTTTAACTGTGTCTTTATTTACAACAGCTTTCATTTCTTTAATTTGAGATTTTAAAATTTGAATTTCTTCGTCTGTTAAATTATCTTTAACTTTAATGAATTTTAACAAAGCATTTGCTGATTTAGAAATAGATGATTTTTCATTTGGTCTTTCAATATAAATTAGTAAACTAAATACAGTTCCTAAAGCTAATGCTATAGCGGCACCTGAAATATATAAAAGTCCGTTTGAAATGTTTGATAATTCAGCTGTTCCACCCATTGTTGGTGAAGAAAAGAAACCAATAAATTCAAATATTCCAAATCCTGTTCCGGCTCTTGCTGTTACACCAACGGCATTACAATAAGCTCCAGCGAAGAATGCAGCTATACATCCTGCTATTAAAGGACGTTTTTTAGGTAAGCTTATACCATATAAAATAGGTTCAGTAATTCCTAAACATCCTGCAGGCAACATATGAATTGCATCTTTTTTAAGTTTTGAATTTTGTGTTACTAAAATAACACCCACTAAAGCTCCAACTTGAGCTCAAACAGAAATACCCATTATCATGAATATACCTGCTCCACCTCTTTGAATACTATCTAAAATACCTACAATTATAAGCCCCATGTGAATTCCAAAAATTACAGCAACTTGTCATATTCCAATATAGAAACCTACCCCAATTCCTAATGGAGCTTGACCAATTCAATACATTAGTGTTCCAGCTAATGTTTCAATAACATTTCATACTGGTAATAATATGAAAAATGAAGTTGGAACTATTACCATAACTAATAAGAAAGGTCTAAACATTAATTCTAATGAAATTGGAATTCATGTTTTAATTCAATCATTTAAATATTTGGCAGCTATTGTAGCCCCAATAACGACAAACATTTTATTAGTCATTGCAGCTATCTTAACTTTAGATATTCCATCTAAAACAGGGTTACCTGTGTTTAAATCTCCGAAGTCAATAACTATTCATTCATGACCCATTCCACCTGAACCACCATCTAAGAACATTAATGGAGTTGATAAGATCAATGCAATTGATGCGGCTATAATAACATCAAATTTAAAGTACTGAGCTGTACTTATTGCAATAGCTATTGTTCCAAAAACTGTTGTTGTTTTTGCCATAATAAATAATATAATTCATCCAATAGCTGCATCTTTTAGTAAGACCTGATTGCCACTCGCTTGCGCTGTAATAACAATATCGGGCATAACATTTATTTGAACTAAAATACCCACAATGGCTTGAACAATAGCACACCCTACTAATACTGGTATAGTTTTTACCATTATTGAAGCAAACATTCTTATAAATTGTGCTCCCCTGCTTTGTTTCTCATTATTTTCATTTGTTTGAGAAGCAACTACTGAATTAGCAAATTCATTTTGAGCTATAACTTCATCTTTTAATTTATATACATCTTGTCCAATTACAACTTGCAATTCATCACCTTGTCAAATTGTACTTTTAACTAGTGACAAAGTTCTTATTTTTTCTTCATTAACAATTTCTTTATCTTTAACCAAAAATCTCAAACGTGTCATACAATTATAAACGTCTCTATAATTTTTTGGTCCTCCAACAAGTTCATTAAGAATTCTTGCTTCTTTTTGATATTTATTTTCAGCATTAAAAAATTCTTCAAAATCTTTATTAGTCATTTTATTTGGATCTGCTTTTACAATTTGTTCTTCTAGTACTTTTATTGTACAAATAAGATCTCCTTGCTTAAAATTACCTTTTACAGAATTTAAAATTTCAATTGGTTGATCAAAAACAATTGGAGTTTCTGTTGAAATTTTTTCTGCATTCACCATTTTTAAATCAACTTCAAAAATTTCATCACCTAATCTTATTTTTTTGTCAATTTCTAAATTTGTTTTAAAAGGTTTACCACCTAATTTAACAGTATCTAACCCACAGTGAATTAAAACGTTTATACCTTCAATATCAAAACCATATGCATGTTTTGTTTCGAAAATCATTATTGTTTTAGCTTCTAAAAATGGTGAATAAAACTTATTTTTCTTTGGGATAATTAATAAACCATCACCAAGTAATTTTTTAGAAAAAGTTTCATCACTACATTCACTTAAAGATTTAACTTCACAGTCCACTGGAGCATAAATTTTTATTTCCATATTTTTTATTCCTTTCTAGAATATTTTCCAATATAAACTCAAAAATAACTTGTTTTTGTATAAAACTTACATTAAATTTCTTTTTTGGAAAGTTTTTAGTTTTTAGAAATAAAAAATAATACTAATCAATAAAAAACACCAGTTTATTCAACTGGTGTTTTATTTTCTAATTTTATTTTATCTTGTTCATCTGTTAACATTACTGAAGCTACTATAAATAGAATACCAGATACTAAATTAACAAATAATAGTGTACATACTGATAAAGCTATATGAGTTACTTCTTCCTCTGTTCCAATTTGTTTATATGCTTTATTTGCTGCTAAAGTCATTGGTATAGTTCAAACTAAAGGAACTAAGAATATAACCAATAAGACTACTCCAACTATCGGATTAGCTGTAATTCCAATTAATCCGTATATTAAAGCAATTAAGACAGCAAATCCCATATATACAATATTTAAAATTATTCCTATTAAATATAATGATTTTCTTGTTTGCATTTTTCCACCTTTTCTTTTCTAATGATAACAAAAAAAATTGCCGTTAAGCAATTTTTTGTTTTGGTATTATTGAACTGAAATAACTGTTCCAGCACCAATAGTTCTTCCACCTTCACGGATTGAGAATTTTGTTCCATCTTCAACGGCAATTGGTTTAATTAATTCAACTGTCATTTCAACGTTATCTCCAGGCATAACCATGTCTGTTCCTGCAGGTAAGATTACTTCACCAGTAACATCAGTTGTACGGAAGTAGAATTGAGGACGGTATTTGTTAAAGAATGGTTTTTGACGTCCACCTTCTTCAGTAGTTAAAGCATAAACTGATGCTTGTAATTTAGTATGAGGTTTAATAGTTCCAGGTTTAGCTAAAACTTGTCCACGTTCAATACTTTCTCTATCAACACCACGTAGTAATGCTCCAACGTTGTCTCCAGCTTCAGCAAAATCTAATAATTTTCTGAACATTTCTAATCCAGTAACAACAGTTTTTTTAGCTTCTTCAACTAATCCAACGATTTCAACTTCTTCGTTAACTTTAATTGTTCCACGTTCAACACGTCCTGTAGCAACAGTTCCACGTCCTGTAATTGTGAAAACGTCTTCAACAGGCATTAAGAATGTTTTATCTGAATCACGAGTTGGAGTTGGGATGTATTCATCAACTGCAGCCATTAATTCTTCAATAGCAGCAACTCATTTAGCTTCTCCGTTTAAAGCTCCTAAAGCTGATCCACGGATAACTGGTGCTCCGTCTCCATCGAAGTCGTAAGCTGATAATAAGTCTCTAACTTCCATTTCAACTAAGTCGATCATTTCTTCATCATCAACCATGTCACATTTGTTTAAGAAAACAACAATTTTTGGAACTCCAACTTGTCTTGATAATAAGATGTGTTCACGAGTTTGAGGCATAGGTCCATCAGTTGCAGCAACAACTAAGATCCCACCATCCATTTGAGCAGCACCTGTAATCATGTTTTTAACATAATCGGCGTGTCCTGGACAGTCTACGTGTGCGTAGTGTCTGTTTTCTGTTTTATATTCAACGTGTGAAGTATTAATTGTAATTCCACGTTCTCTTTCTTCTGGAGCGTTATCGATATTTGCGTAATCTTTAAATTCTGCTCCACCTTTATCTGCTAAAACTTTAGTAATAGCAGCAGTTAATGTAGTTTTACCGTGGTCAACGTGTCCAATAGTACCAATGTTAACGTGAGGTAAACTACGGTCAAAAGCTTCTTTTGCCATTTTTGTATTTCTCCTTTATTTATATCTAGCGATATTAGATTTACTTTCTAGTATCTTTACCGCCCCCGTAGGGGCGTTGTTTATTCTTATTAATTAAGAATATTTTAACTTTTTACATCAATAAGTGCAATTATAAATTACTACTTACCTGATTTTTTAATAATTTCTTCTGCAATAGATCTAGGTGCTTCAGCATAGTGACTGAAAATCATAGTGTAGTTTCCACGTCCTTGTGTGAATGATCTTAATTCTGTTGCATAACCAAACATTTCTGTTAGAGGAACTTTAGATTTAATTGTTTGTGCGTTTCCTCTTTGTTCTGATCCTTCGATTAATCCACGTTTTGATGAAATGTTACCCATTACATCTCCATAGTATTCATCCGGAACAGTTACTTCAACGTTCATGATTGGTTCTAAGATAACTGGATTCATTTTTTTACATGCTTCTTTTAAAGCAAATGATGCAGCGATTTTATAAGCCATTTCGTTTGAGTCAACGTCGTGCATTGATCCATCAACGATTGTTGCTTTAACATCGATCATTGGGTATCCAGCAACAACCCCGTTTGTAAGTGCGTTTTCTAAACCAACACGTGCAGCATTGATGTATTCTTTAGAAACACGTCCTCCAGTAATTTTGTCAACTCATTCAAACCCTTTATCAACGTTTGGTTCGAATTCAATAACAACGTGACCATATGACCCACGTCCTCCTGATTGTTTAACATATTTACCTTCAGCTTTTGCTGGTAATTTAATTGTTTCACGGTATGATACTTGAGGTGCTCCAACATTTGTTTCAACTTTGAATTCACGTCTCATACGGTCAACAATAATATCTAAGTGTAATTCACCCATACCAGCAATAATAGTTTGTCCAGTTTCTTCATCAGTATATGTTCTGAAAGTTGGATCTTCTTCTGCTAATTTTGATAATGCTAATCCCATTTTTTCTTGATCCGCTTTAGTTTTTGGTTCTAAAGCTAATTGGATAACTGGTTCTGGGAATACCATTGATTCTAAAATAATTTCATGTTTTTCATCAACTAAAGTATCACCTGTTGTAGTATTTTTTAATCCAACAGCAGCTGCAATATCTCCAGCATAAACTTCTTCAATTTCGTTACGGTTGTTTGCGTGCATTTGTAAAATACGTCCTACACGTTCTTTATCACCTTTTGTTGAGTTCAATACATAACTTCCTTTTGTAAGAATACCTGAGTAAACTCTAAAGAATGTTAATTTACCAACGAATGGGTCAGTCATAACTTTGAAAGCTAAAGCTGAGAATGGTTCATTGTCATCTGCATGTCTTTCTGCTTCTTCACCATTTGGTAAAACACCTTTAATTGAAGGAACGTCTAATGGTGAAGGTAAATAATCAACAACTGCGTCTAATAATAATTTAACACCTTTGTTTTTGAAAGCTGATCCAGCTAAAACTGGGAAGAATTCTGCACCAATAACCCCTTTACGGATTGCTTGTTTTAATTCAGGAATAGTGATTTCTTCACCATCTAAGAATTTCATCATTAATTCTTCATCGTATTCAACAGCGGCTTCAACTAATTCGCTTCTTAAAATTTCTGCTTGATCTTTTAAATCTGCAGGAATTTCAATTTCTTTAGCAATTTCTTCAGCTTTTCCGTCAAATTCGTAAGCTTTCATTTCAACTAAATCGATTATTCCTGTGAAGTTATCTTCAGCACCGATTGGTAATTGAATTGGAGCAGCTTTGGCTCCTAAACGATCCCCGATTGATTTAACTGAATAGATGAAATCTGCTCCAGTTTTATCCATTTTGTTAACAAAAACAATACGAGGAACTCTATAAGTAGTTGCTTGTCTTCAAACAGTTTCAGTTTGAGGTTCAACTCCTGATTGTCCATCAAGAACTGCTACAGCTCCATCAAGAACACGTAATGAACGTTCAACTTCAACAGTGAAGTCAACGTGACCTGGAGTATCAATTATGTTGAAACGGTTATTTTTTCAGAATGCAGTTGTTGCAGCTGAAGTAATTGTAATACCACGTTCTTGCTCTTGTGCCATTCAGTCCATTTGTGAAGCCCCTTCATGAGTTTCACCAATTTTATGAATTTTACCTGTGTGGAATAAAATACGTTCTGTTGTAGTAGTTTTCCCAGCATCAATGTGAGCCATAATTCCAAGGTTACGAGTATTTTCTAAACTAAATTCTCTTGGCATAATTTTGCCCCCTATCTAAATAAAATATTTGTTGATCTTATCAACGGTAGTGTGCAAATGCTTTATTAGCTTCTGCCATTTTATGTGTATCTTCACGTTTTTTAACTGATCCACCCATGTTGTTTGATGCATCAATAATTTCGTTAGCTAACTTAACAGTCATAACTTTTTCATTTCTTAATCTTGCATAGTTAATTAATCAACGTAAAGCTAATGTAACTTGTCTTTCATCTGAAACTTCAACTGGCACTTGGTAGTTAGCTCCCCCAATACGACGAACTTTTAATTCTAAGTGCGGTTTGATGTTTTCAATAGCTTTGTTAAAAATTTCAATTGGCTCTTCACCAGTTTTTTCTTTGATAATGTCAAATGCATCATAAATAATTGTTTGAGCTGTTCCTCTCTTACCATCTAACATAATTTTGTTGATAGCACGAGTAACTAATTTTGAGTTATAAATTGGATCTGCTAAAACATCTCTTTTTTCTGCTCTATTTTTACGCATAGTTTTGACTCCTTTCTTGATTTTCTATTTTGTGATACTTATTTGTGGTTCATTTCACGGTTCTTCTAAATTTAATTAGACTATTTTTTAGGTCTTTTCGCTCCATATAAAGAACGAGATTGTTTACGGTTGTTAACTGCTTGAGTATCTAATGTTCCACGAATAATGTGGTAACGTACCCCTGGTAAGTCTTTTACACGTCCCCCACGAATTAAAACAACTGAGTGTTCTTGAAGGTTATGTCCTTCTCCTGGGATATATGCATTAACTTCCATTCCGTTTGTTAATCTAACACGAGCGTATTTACGTAACGCAGAGTTGGGTTTTTTAGGTGTCATTGTAGCAACACGAGTACATACTCCTCTTTTTTGAGGTGCAGAAACTTTAGTTACTTTCTTTTTCAATGAGTTTACCCCTCTGTTTAAAGCAGGCGCTTTAGTTTTTCAAGTTTTAGCTTTACGGTTTGTTTTAACTAATTGATTGATTGTTGGCATTGTATTTCCTCCTTTCACAATTCCGTGTGTGTTGAACTCACATAAATAAATTATACACTTAATTGATTAAAAGTTCAAACTTATATCAACAAGTGTATATTTTTATATTAAATTTATTATTTCCACTAACGTTGAAATGATTTCAAAATTGTTTTTTAGGTCTAAGTTTAATTTTGTTTTATTTGTTGAACTTATTAAATTCAACAATGAAGTTAACACTTCAGATTTTTCTAATAAACTAAATTGTTTTTCTTTTTGCTTTGTATTTTTTATAAAAAGCGGTAGCTCCTCATTTGAAGTTAAAATAAAATCTTTATTTTCTTTATAAGCAACAATAAAAATTTTTTCAAAACTTTCATTTATAAAATTTTTCATATTTTCAAAATCTTTAAAATATGCTGATAATGCTTTCTTATAAAAAAGCAGATCGTCTTCCAAATTTTTTAATATTTCTTTAAATGCAATTAAATTATGATTTTTACATTGTTTTACTATTTTTATTAGTTCTTGTAGCTGTGCTATATTTTCAATTCTTAAGTTAATTGACTTAAATTTCTTAAAATCATCATCAAACAAAAATGCATCTAGCATCTTAAAGCCTTGGTAAGATTTATTAATTTTATTAAATACTACTTTTTCTATATTCATAAAACTCCTTATAAAAGTGGGGCCATAATATTATAGACTTTAACAATAGCTCTTTTTCACAATGGTAAATCTTTGTTTGGCATAAATTTATATTCAAATGATTTATCCATGTCATGAATCATTTTCTCTTCAATCTTTTTGTTCATATTATTTGATCTTATTAGAGCCATAGTTTGTTGATCGCAAAATAGAGCTCTATAGTCAAGATTAGAACTTCCAGTAAATGATATAGCTTCATCAAAAATATAAGCTTTTTCATGTATAAAAGTATCATTCATTGAATATATTTTAACGCCGTTTTCAAACATTTTTTTAGTTCATTGTTTAGAAACTTCTAACAATAAAAATTTGTCTGATCTTCCTGGTAATAAAATACGAACATCCAATCCAGTAGATGCAGCATTACATAACGCATTTATAATTTCTGGGGGTGGTATAAAGTAAGGAGACTTTAGTCAAATTCTATTTTGCGCTGAATGAATTAAATTTAATAATAGTTCTAAGCAAATAGGTCTGTCATGATTTGGTCCATCAGAAACAATCTGAATAAATTCATCAGTTGTATAACGTTTTCTGATTGCTTTACCAAATTTAGGTTCTAATTTTTCAATTTTCTTTTGTTTTTTAGTTACATAAAAATTTCAGTCTTTTTGGAATATTGCTTCAATTTCTTGAACTCCTTCGCCATTAATTCTTATTGCTGAATCGTTTCAGAAACCAAAAACTCCACTTTTATTTATGTATTCATCTGAAATGTTAACTCCACCTAAATATCCTATTTGGCCGTCAATTGAAATATCTTTTCTGTGATCTCTATAATTTGCATTTCATTTTAAAAATGGGAAATGTATCGGTGAGTAAGCAATTAAGTTTGCACCCTCTTGAATTAATCTTTTTTTACTTGTTGTAAATCTTCCATAACTTCCTAAGAAATCATAAATTATGTATACTCTAACACCTTCACTCATTTTTTCAACTAGTAAGCTTGTTAGTTTACTCAAAAATTCACCTTCAGAAATGATGTAACAATTAATCATTACATACTCTTTAGCATTTTTTATATCATTTAATAAATTTGAAAAATATTCATTTCCTGATTTTAAATATTCTATTTCAGTATTTGCATAAATACCTTCTCTTTGTTGTTCAAAAGTCATCATAAATGATCTCTTAAACTCTGGATTTAGTCTTTCAATTTCTTTTAGATTTTCAATGTCATATTGTACTTTTGGTTGTAGAACACTAACTGAGTTTTTGTTATATAAATAATTCTTATTTTTATTATATTTGTAAACCCTACCTAAAAATATGTAAGACATAATACCAAAAAATGGAATTACTATTATAAATATTGCTCATCTAATTCTAGTTTCAATTCTTCGTTTTCTATTACATAAAACAACAATTGCTCATACCATTGAAACTATGTGAGTTGCTGATATAAAAAAAATAAACGGCAATGGTGTAGGTATAAAGAAGTTTAAACATAAATTGATTGCAACATATAAAGCGCCTCCAATACTGAACATTGCAATTAAAGAAGCTGTCGCTACAAACGGTTTTTTCATTATCATGCACCTTCCTTAAATCTAAACATTTTGCTTTTACTTGTTAATCAATTATTTAATTTTGAAATAATACTATTAAAATAAAATGGCGAAATATCTTTAGTCGTTTCACAAAGTAAGTCATTTAATTCAAGCTTAAATAAAAAATTATTGTATGTATTTATTTTTTCCTCAAAATCAGATTCAAAATAAGTGATTATGTACATTGAAAGTAAATATCCATATTTATAAAAAGCATCTGCTTTATCATCTGATATTTTTGAAAATATTTTACCTATTTCTGAATAATAAAAATGTTTTCTTTTATTAATAATTTCATCTGAGAAATTAGAAAATGTTTTTATTCTATTAAATAATTCTTTTTCATAATTAATTTTAAAGTCTACATTTGATTGAATTGAAGGTAATATAGTTTCAATGATTTTTGTTATCTTGAGTTTTTCAATTTTAATTTGTTTTGTTTCAGCTGCATCAAGATTTGTGTAAAGAAGTCTTGAGTAAAGTATAATGTGAATCATTTCATTAATAAAATGATTTTTATTTTTTCCTTCAAGGCTTATTAAATTTAAAAAAACTTTAAGTATTATATTTTCATGAGCAAATTCCACTAAAACCTTAGCTTCTTTTTTGGTAATTCCGTGCTCAATTAGTCATATATTAATTTCTTTGCTTTTTAATTTAATGAAATGCTTTTGCCCTTTAATACTTTTTGTAGTTTTAAACATTTGAAAAATTCCTTTGCTTTTTTAATAATTATATTCTTTTAAAATAAAAAAACACAATCAGCTAACATGCCAATGTGTTATTTGTTTTATTTTTGTCTTGAAAGAAGTGGGAACATGAATTTCTTATCTTTTAATCCTGTTGTTACTTCTTTTAAATATAAACATGAGTGTATATCTAAACCTGTTTTAACAAAAGTATCTGTTTTAGTTATGTGAATACCTTCTTTAATATCTGGCATAAAACCAAAATCAACTCTTTTTATACCATTTGGAACTATTATTTTTAAAAGCTCTTCTAAATCAATGTTGTGTGAAGAAAATGATCCAATGAAATCAAATATACCATTTTTAATTCTAAAACAAACAACTGTTTGTAATGAAGGTATATATCACAAGTCGTCTTCAAAGTGTTTTTGAATATTATGAAATTTAACTAAGCTATCGCCTTTTGTATCTAATATACTTGATTGTTTACTTGAGTGTAAAATAGCTTCCTTAACTAATTCAAAATCATGTGCTAAAGATAAATCAAGTTTGATGATTTTTGAAGATTCTTGTTTTTCTCTATTATTTCAAGGTAAGAAAAATAAATATTCTTGTTTTCTTTCAAAACCAGATTTTATTAAAACCTCTTCATCTTTTACTCCACAATAAGAAATTAAAATATCAACTAAATTTGAATATTTATAAATAGCTGCTTCAATTAAAATCTCTTCAAGTTTTTCTTCAATGAAAGCTTCTTTAATAAAGAAATTTCCAACTTGAACTGCGCTACATTTTTCTCCACTAATAAAAACATCAAATTTCAAAATACCTAATGCTGCTATTATTTCATTTTTTTCATTAACGATTGTGATAGGTGAAAAATTTTCTAATTGTTTATCTTTGAACAATCATTTTTCAAAATTATTATTTGATGATCTTTTGATTAAGTTGCTTAAATCCTGGTTGAAGTGTTTATTATCTTTGTGATCAAAAACAATATCATAAGTGTCTCTCATGCGAACTACTCCTCTATATGTAAATTACTTATTAATTATATAACAGTTTAACAATAAATAGAATAGTTAAATTTTGCTAAAGCATCCAAAAAACCTTTATATTAAAGGTTTATTTGTTTTATTACAATGTCTGACAATGGATTAAAGACAAATATTTTTATATTCTTTATCTCTGAATTATTTTCAATTAATTTCTTTTGTAGCATAGCTTCATATTTATATTTGTCTTCATATGGAGATTTACTAAACTTAAATATGCATAGAAATCAATTATCATTTGATTTTAATAGTAAATCAATTTTTCCATAAAAGTTCAAGCTTGATTCTAAGTTCGCTAGCATTATATTTGCTAAGGAATGATTTATTTTATGCTTATATATAAATTTATTTAAATCATGTACAACTGACTTTGCAATGTTTATTGCTACTTTATGATCTTCATCATTTTTTTCAAATTTAAGAAACTCGGCTTTTCTTTGAACGACAGAATTTATTATTAATTCTTTTGCTATTTTGTTTCTTAAAAATATTTGTTCAAGAATTTTTGATGATGGGTTTTGAATAAAGGGAAATTCTTTTTGACAAAGATCATCAATTGAATCAAGAATTAATTTTTGATTTTCATCAATGTAATAAGTTAAATTGAAATTTTTATCATTGTAATCAATACTATTAATTAATTTAAAACTTGAACAATTATCATCAAATTCAAAATACTCTGAAATATCATTGATATTAAATTTTGATTTTATCGTACTCATATATTTGTTATAGAATTATAAATTTTTGATGGTTTAATGTTTGTAATAACTTTATCAAAATAAACATTAATTGATCTATCAAAATTAATTAATTCGTCTTTCTCATTTATTGGTTGCTCTCCATGTAAATTAACACTTGTAGAAAATATCGGTCCAGTTTTTTCAATAATTTTTTTTATATCATCTCTAATTATTAATCTAACTGCTATAGTTTTATTATTACTTTTTGTTTTAAAAATAACTGTTGTACTTTCATTGAACAATAAATCTACAAATTCATTTTTTTCAATGCCCAAAATGCTTAGCTGTTCTATGTTTGATATTAAAACAATTAAAGGTTTTTCTTCGTTTGCATTTTTTATATTATTTATTCTTTTTTCATTTTCAAAATTTCAAATCGCTGATAATCCATAGATAGTATCAGTTGGTAAAATAATAATTTCATTTTCTATAAGAGCATTTGTAGCTTTAATTATTAGATCTTTACTTAACATTTTTATTCCCTTTTCTTCTTTTAGCTAAAATTTCTGAAAATAAAATTTGAGCACCAACTCTCTTTTTAAATATAGTTGTTTTCATAATATTAAATCCAATTATTAAAAATGAAGAGATTAATATTCCAAATAAAATTATAGATTCTGCAATAACATTAACTGTTTTTTCTCATAAAAAACCTACATGACCATCAATTAAATTTAAATTGTAAGCTTTTTCAATAACTTCATAATCACTATCATTGCCAATAATTCCTTTTATTGCGTTTATGAAAGCATTACCTGCAGTTACACCATTTTCACTTTGTAAATTTCAAGCTTCTACTAAATTACCAACCTGTACTTTTGATACTATATTTAAACACGTGATTAAAACTAAGTTCGCATATATAATGAAGTACTGAGTAATGAATAAATTTTGCGATTTATTTTCTCCTCTAATTGATACTGAGATAAAGTACATAAAAGTTGCCATAGTTGTACCTAATCCTATTATTGGAAGCGAGCAATATACAAAATAATTTTTTTCATATTTTAAAATTTCTGAAAAACTTGTTTGAGAAAGCCCTTCATCAATTCCATATCTTTTTAATAACTCTGGTAAGACATGAACTGTTCTTGTTAATATAGAAGTTTTTGTTGTGTCAAAAGAAATTGTTATAACATAGACAAACTGAGGTAAAAGAATACATGCTGCAGCAAACATTGTCCAATTTGAAATGTTCTTGTCAGAATTTTTAAATATTTTTGCTAAAAATGATTTCATTCTATTTTGACTTAATTCTTTTTTTCTATTACTAATATAGTCAATATATTTATTAATATTTAAACTTTCCGCTTCTACTATTACTGCATTTTGAATACTTAATGAAAGCATAAAAATTGCAATTATTTGAATAAATAGTATTCATCAAATAGAATCTTCAGATGCTCACTTATACGCTTGATCTTTATTTGCAGTAAACTGTTTAGAAATTTCGCTTATAACACCTGGAACAGACTTAACATATTGATTATCAATTTGTCCTATTAATGACTCAAATGTAAAAAACTCTTGAAATTTAGCAAACTCATACTGAGCTATTGAAGACATAAGAGCAGCAATAATTCCGAAAGAAATAACAAATATTCAAAAACTTGTTTTAAACTTGTTATTTACACCAGCAGCAGTTAGAAAAGGTTTTAATAAAGTAAAGCCAATTAATGTTGCAATGAAAAAGCCTCACCCTATGTAAACAGGTGTTAAAATTTCAAATTTAGATGGAAGTCTAAGAAATTCTGAAAGCGCATTTCAATTATCAAAATAAATTTTTAAATTAATGTCTGAAAAAACTATTCAACTAAATATATACGTAGGAATCATTAAAACTGAAAAAATAAACATACTAAAAATAGCAACCTTATACAAGTGTGCATTTTTTTCTTGAACAGAAGCAACTTTGTCTTTTATTGCAAAGTTCAGTCTGAATTTACTTTTAAATTCAATCTTTTTTTCCATCTTATCTCCTACTTAGTAAGTATTAAATATCTTAAATTATTAAAATAATCTTTTTCAAACTTTCATTTATATTTTAAACCTAATTCTTGTTTTAAAAAGACATCTAGCTCTTTTTCTTGTTTTCACCCTATTTCAAAAACAATTAGTATATTTTTTGTAATATCCATAAATTTATCAATATTTTTAATTGCTTCCTTATAAAAAAACAATCCATTATCTTTTGCGAAAAGTGCTAATTTTGGTTCATATTTTTTTGTCATTTTATCTACATCAACATCATTAAAATCAATATATGGTGGGTTACAAACAAGAATGTTAAATTTATTTTGTTGTTTTATAATAGAATTTAAAAAATCACTTTTAACAACTTTTGTTCAATTTACTAAATTATTATTTTCAATATTTTTACTAGTTATATTTAACGCTTTTTTAGAAATATCTGAGAATGTAACATTTTCCATTTTATCTTTGTTTTCTATAGCTATAGAAATTCCTATACAACCCGAACCACAACAAAGATCTAATACTGAAATTTTTTCATTTTGAGAATTGATAAATTCATTAACATAATCAACAATAAGTTCAGTTTCCATTCTTGGTATTAAAGTATTTTTATTTACTAAAATTTTATGAGTCCTAAAAATTTTGTATCCTAAAATATAAGCTAAAGGTTTCCCTTTAGCTAACTTTTTAGAAATTTTGATTATTTTTTTAAATTGTTTTTTATTTAAAACTTTTTCTTGTGAAAATAAAACTTCTGAGTATTCAATTTTTGTAATAAATGAAATAATTTCAATAGCATCCGATTTTCCAATTTTACTATTTTCTAAAAGAAAATCTAAAGCAATTTTTATATTTGCATTATTCATTATCTTGTAATTGTGCTTCAACTTTCTGACGTTGTTCATCATTAACTAAGGCAATAATAAAATCATCAATTTTTCCTTCCATAACTTGATCCAGTTTGTTTAGTGTTAAACCTACTCTATGATCAGTTACACGATTTTGTGGATAATTGTATGTTCTTATTTTTTCACTTCTAGCTCCTGTACCAACAGCGTTCTTACGTGTTGCATCAGCTTCTGCTTGTTGTTTCTCTAATTCTGCTTCATATATTCTTGCTCTTAGCATTGTCATAGCTATATCTTTGTTATCATGTTGACTTCTTCCATCTTGAGAAGCTGCAACAACACCAGTTGGTATATGAGTAATACGAACAGCTGAATCTGTTGTGTTAACGTGCTGACCACCAGCTCCAGATGATCTATACGTATCAATTCTTAAATCACTGTTTTTGATTTCAATTTCAACATCACTCATTTCAGGTAAAACAGCAACTGTAGCAGTAGAAGTTTGAATTCTACCTTTAGCTTCAGTTTTTGGTACTCTTTGTACTCTGTGGGCTCCAGATTCAAATTTTAATTTTGAATAAACTCGGTCACCTTTAACCATAAAAGAAACTTGTGAGAAGCCACCAGCTTCTGAAGAGTTTGCATCAAGCATTGTAATTTTTCAATTTTGAGTTTCAGCATATAGTTTATACATTCTTAGTAAATCACCAGCAAATATATTTGCTTCATCTCCTCCTGCTGCACCTCTAATTTCTACAATAACGTTTTTGTCATCGTTGGGGTCTTTTGGTAAAAGCAATTCCTCAATAATTGCGACAATTGGTTCAACAGCATCTTCATTTTCTGATAATTCCATTTTAGCTAGTTCAATCATTTCAGCATCTTTTTCATTACCTAATATTTCTTTAGCATCAGCAATTGATTGAATTATCGTCTTATATTCAATAAATTTTTCTACAACTTCGATTAAATTTGCTCTTTCTTTGTTAAGTTCTAACATTTTTTTAACATCTGAAACAATTTCTTCTGATTGTAAATCTTTATCTATTTGATCAACCCTTTTTTGCATTGTTTCCAATGCTTCATAAGTTTTTGGATTCATTTTTACCCCTTTTCTATTTGGTAGCAATTTCTACATCTAGCTTCGTAACTATCATTACCATCAACTAGTATTAATGGTGAATTTCAATCAGCTGGTTTGCCATCAATTATTCTTTGCGTTCTATTTGCAAAGTTTCCACATTTTTGGCAAATGGCTGTTAATTTATCTACCATTTCAGCTAGTGGAAGTATTCTGTCAACATTTTTAAATGGTTGACTTCTAAAGTCTTTATCTAAACCTGTAACTATTACTATTATTCCTCTGTCAGCTAATTCTTCAATGTAATCAACAATAGCTTCATCAAAAAATTGAATTTCATCAATACCAACTACATCTACTTTTTTTTCTAATATTTTTGCTTCTAGTTTTTCTTTTAATTCAGCTGTTGAATTTACAGGAATTGATGGTAATAAAGTTCCTGCATGCGAAGCAACCTCATTAACAGCATATCTTGTATCTATGACTGGTTTAAATGCTATTACATTTCTTTTGGCAAAAGCATGTCTACGTAATCTTTTGATAAACTCTTCTGTTTTACCAGCAAACATACATCCAGTTATTAATTCTACTCAACCTAACTGTTTTTGTTCAATTGTATCTCTGTTAGGTATCATAACTATTTGTTTCCTTTTGTTATAACAGCGTCTAAGTCTTTAACAAGTTTTGATATATCAGATAGTGTATTTAACTTACATCCACTTGCTAATTTATGTCCACCACCATCATACTTATTAGCTACTTTATCAATTTCAAAATCTCTACTTCTAATTGAAACTTTAATTTCTTCATCTAATTCAATAACTAAAACTCAAATTTTTATTTCATCAATACCACTCATAGTCCCTAATGCTGATTTAATTTCTTCATATGAGTATTTTCAAGGTTTTTGGTCTTCTTTTGTAATTGTAATATGACCAACACCTTTTTTAGATAATTGTAATTTTGAAAATGCAAAGTTTGCATATTGTTTTCTTTTTAAATCTGAAACAAAAAGTGAATCATGTACTGCTTTTAAATTTGCACCATTTTCTAAAAGAATTTTAGCTGCATTAAAAGTTTTAAAGCTTGTATTTGGAAATAAAAATCTTCCACTATCTGTAACTAAACCTTTGTAAAGATTTGACGCTGCATTTGCATTTCATTTTAGTTTCATAGCATCTGCTCATAAAGTTATAACTTCAGTACATGCCATTGCTGTTTCTTTGACAATTTCATTTTTTGCATATGGATCAATATTAACATGGTGATCAATTTTAAATGTTTCAACTGCAATATCATATTTATCAAAATCTAATCTTGATTTTGTTGCAGTGTCAACTGTGATAACTAATGCTGATTTAATAAAATCATTTGATATTTTACTTTTTAAAAAGTCTTTGTTATCATCAAGTCTATCACCAGGAACAACTATTGTTTTACCTGGGAAATTTTCTTGAATTAGGTACGCTAAACCCATTGAGCTACCTTGTGCATCTCAATCAGGTCTTATATGTTTTAAAATAATAATATTTTTGTATTTTTTAATTTTTTTAATTAATAATTTGTAATTTGTTTCTTTCATTTCTTTTTTCCTTTATATTATTGCTGATATTGAATGTTCTTCAAAATAAAGAACTGCTTCATTTTCTCTTTCAAATGTTTTATCTTCAGAATAAAAATATATTTTTGTTTTATTTTTTGTTATTCCAAAGTACATATTTTTATCATGATATTTATTTGTTCTTATAATTCTAACATTTATCGGTACAGAATTATTTTCAATGAACTCAGTTGATATCTCAAGAGGATTAATAAATATAAAACCACTTTCATTAAATTTTTTTGTGTTTACATTTCATAATCTATTTTCTACATCAATTAAATTGTCAGATTCTTTTGTGTAAGAAAAAACATTTGATTCACCTAATTCATTTTTACAAATATCTATTAAATTTTTTTCAAAAAATTCTTTATTTGTTGTTTTAACTAGTTCATTATTTCTTGATCAATATATTTTTTTGTTTTTAGATATATCACTTATTGTGAAAGTTCTTGAATGCAGAATAATAAATGATATCTCTGGATAAAATTCATTAATCTTACTTATTGTATCAAAAAGCATTTCATAATCTTTATTTGTTAATAAATGTAAGAAATCAGATAATATAATATTTTTCTTACCTAGATTAATCGCTTTCAATATTTTTACATATATCATGTTTAATGATGTAAGTTTAAAACTTCCTTTTAAGAATCATTCAAAATTTATATCTAAGTTTTTAAAGTTATTTTCCATTCATAATTCTGCTTGTTTAAAAACAGGAACTATTTGTTTTTTGTAATGTTTTCTTAGAGATAAAAATTCATTCTTATTTCCGTACTTTACTTCCCCAGTTAATATTAATTTGTGGTAATTATGAATATTTGAAATAATAAATTTTGTTAACAATGAAGATTCAGTTTTAATAAAATTGAATAAGAATTTTTTTTCTGTCAAATTTTGATCTGACACTTTATCTTTAATAACTTTTTTTCATTTATTAAGTTCTGATGATATTTCTTGCTGAACTTCTTTTGCAACAGAATAAGTTTTGTAAAACTTATCTAATTCAAATTTAAATTGAGTACTTATTGTTCTTTTTCTAAAAAATAATAAAATGCTTTCCAGTCTTAATTTATTTAATCTTATGTTTAAAAACTTTAATTGTTTTTCTACAATAAATTTTGTTTGTTTGTATTCAAAAAGATTTTTTCTTTTTCTCAATAATTTATTATTTGATTTTTTTGTATTAAATTCACATGTACAACAATCACGCAATTCATTTAAAGATTCTACTCTATCGTAAAGAACTTGAACAAATTTAAATTCCATTCTTTTAAGTAGTTTTTCTTTTTCAATATCAAATAAAGCTTTTGATAAAACTTTTACTTGTGGTGAAAATTCATTAAACATTTTTTGAGACATACCCTCATTTAATTTTGATAAAACATCATCTAAGTTATTTATTATTTTTTCATGTGATTCGTTAGAAAACTTAATAAATTTATTTATAGCTTCATCAATATCTCTTCTTAGCTTTAAATCTGATAAATCATTTTTAGAATCTAGCAAAGAAAGATACTCGTATTTTTTTTCTGCATATTTAATTCTTGCATTTCTTAAAAATTGTAAATCAGACAATAACGAAAGAGCCAAAATTCATTTTGTAGGTACTAAACGTTCAAACCATGTATCAGTCTTTATGTATTCTGTGTGCAATTTAATAAAATTCTTATTAATAACATCTTCGTTGTCTACTTGGTATCTACCAGTTTTATTTTTTTGTCTTCCAAGTATGATTTTTTTAAATGATTTTTGTTTTTCATCTTCTAAATAAACATTAGTTATTTGACCTGGCTTAGACTCAAAATCAACTTTTTTAAGTGTTTCTTTGTTATTTGAAGGGCTAAAATTTTTTATTTTATATGACATATTTTTTACCCTCCTTTAAAAGACATAACATTTATTATATTTTAAATCATTTAGGACTTTAATTAAAGATATTAACTAAATAAAAGACCACTATTGTGGTCTAAATTATTTATTTTCTTTGTTTTTTGATTTTTGATCTTCAGAATTTTTTTGAGCAGTTGCGTTAATAGCTTCTTTTCTAGCAAATTTTGATTTAAATTGTTCAACACGACCTGTAGTGTTTGCAAAGTTTTGTGCACCTGAAAAGAATGGGTGACAATTTGAACAAACGTCAATTCTCATTTCTTCTCTTTTTGTAGTTCCACAAATGAATTCATTAGCACATGTTGTACAAATAAATTTTGCTTCCTCGAAGTATTTTGGTTGAATATCTTTTTTTGGCATAGATGTATCTCCTTTCACACTATGTTTTCATTTAGATACTTTTTCAGTACTTAAAAATTATATAACATTTTTATTTAAAAGCACAAATAAAAAACCGCTTTCGCGATTTTTTTAGTTTAATACTTCTGATATTGAACTTGTTCCAATTCTTTCTGCTCCTGCTTCAACCAATTCTAAAGCAAAGTTTTTTGTTTTGATACCACCAGAAGCTTTAACCTTACATTCATTATTTACAATTTTTTTCATTAATTTTACATGTTCTATAGTTGCTCCCATTTTAGAATACCCTGTTGATGTCTTAACAAAATCTAATTTATTTTTAACCGCAATCTGACAGCATTTAATAATTTCTTCTTCTGTCAAAAGGCAAGTTTCAAAAATTACTTTAATAATTATGTCTTTAAAAGAATTTCTTATTTTTTGAAATTCACTATTTACTTTTTCTCAATCATGATCTTTAATATTCCCAATATTTGCAACAAAATCAATTTCATTTGCACCTAATTTTAAGCATTCTTTTATTTCATTAATTTTTAATTTAGTTGTTGCATTTCCAAAAGGAAAGGAAACTGTTCCAGATATGCTAATTTTAGTATTCTTAATTATTTCTTTAACGACTGCTATCCTTGAAATATGAACGCAAATACATCTAACATTTTTAATTATACATAAATCAACAAACTTATTAATTTCAATTAAAGTTGCATCAGGTTTTAAAAGAGTTGCATCTATATAATTATTTAATTTCATAATTTTTAATTTTTTCAAATTGCCCTTTTAATTTATTATTTTCTACGTTTACAAAAGCTCCTACCACAACAATGTCAGCTCCTGCATCTAAGATTTCTTTATATGTGTCTTCTCTTAATCCACCATCAGTCATAATTTTAAATACTTTATTATTTTCTTTTCTATATTTATTTATTATATTAATTTTAGAATACGAAGATTCTATAATTTTTTGCCCATTAAATCCAGGAAGTATATTCATACACATTACTGCATAAAGATCATCACAATAAGTTTTGATATGCTCAAAACTAGTTTCTGGATTTAAAGCAATTATAGGTTTCATATTATAGCTTTTAATTTTATTTATTATATTATTAACAGTTATTGGGTTTTTATCTGTTAATGTTTCATAATGGAATATAAAGTAGTCACATCCCGCCTCAGCAAATGACTCAATATATTTTTCGCTATTTGAGCACATCATATGCGCGTCTACTTTTATTTTAGGATATTTGTCTTTGATATCTTTACAAAATTTTTGGCATAAAGCATAATTATTAACAAAATTTCCGTCCATTATGTCTACATGAATTCATTCCATGCCTGCTTCTATTAATTCATCTATTTTTTTTCCTATTTCTAGAAAATTAAATACATAAATGCTTACGGCTACTTTTTTATTATTCATTTTTTTCTCCTTTTTATTTTATATAATTAATTAAGATATTCTAAATTGAGGTGTTTTATATGAGTAAAAATCTTACTTTTGCTGAAATGTCAGCACTTGATCAAATAAATAAAAACATTAACTTCTTTGTTTCTAATAATTTACAAAATTTATCTAAAAATTATAACGTTGGTGAAGCTACTCTAGTTAGATTAGTTAAGAAAAGAGGTTTTTCTTCTCTTAAAGAAATGCAAATAAGTTATGCAAAGAAAATTGATATTGAGAATTTATTTGGTAATAGTGATAATAATCAAAATACTAAAATTATAAATGATGTAGCAAATTTTGAAGTTTTTTCAATTATACAAACAAGCGAATGTATAAATATTAAAGATATCAATAAAACTGCAGAGCTACTTATAAATTCAAATAAAAGACTTTTTTTCGGAATTGAGAATAGTCAATTATCTGCAACATTTCTTGCAAACAATTTGCAAAAAATAGGTTTAAATTGTTCAGTTTATCAATCTGTTCACGGAGCAATCACAGAACTTAACTTTTTAAATAAGGAAGATTCTATAATATTAATCTTTAGTTCTAGTGGTGAAACTAAAGAGTGCATTGAAGTAGCTAAAATAGCACATGAAATGAATTTAAGGTACATCTGAATTGGATCAGAGTTCGCTTCAAAAAAATCAGAATATTTACAAATGGCAAATATTAAAATTTTTCACTCATATCATAAAAATGAAATATTAAGATTTCCTAATATTTCATCTTCTAGTGGCCAACTTTTTATTTCAAACTTACTTTTTAATATTGTTATAAATAATAAAGATGGAACTTCAGATATTTTAACTAAGTCTAATACAATGGTTAAGGGTTGAAACTCTTAACCATTTTTTTTAATAAATTCATGAACTTCTTTAAGTTCAGGTAATGAAGATTGCGCTCCCATTTTTGTTACTGCTAATGAAGCTGCTGCAGTGGCAAATTTAATTGCTTCTTCAATAGTTTTATCTTGAGCTAAGTATGCAGATATCCCACCCATAAAAGTATCTCCGCAAGCCGTTGCATCAACAGCTTTTACTTTATATGCTTCAAACTTGTGCAGTTCACCTTTTTCATCAATTCAAATAGAACCATTTTCTCCAAGAGTGACAATAACATTTTTTTTATTGATGTCTCATAATTCATATGCATACTTTTTCAATAACTCATAGTTTTCAGTGTATTCTTTACCTAATAAAATACATATTTCTGATTCATTAGGTGTAATAAAATCACATTTTTCAATAATTTTATTTGAAATTACTTTTGCTGGACCTGGGTTTAAAATAATTAATTTATTTTTAGAATGTCCATAATTAATAAAATCTTCTACAAATTCTAAATTTGTTTCTAGCTGGGTAAGCAAAATATCTGAATGGTCAATAAGCTCTTTATATTCATTAATTTCATCTTTTAAAAATGTAAAGTTAGCACCTGTATCAACAATTAGTAAATTATCACCTTTATCATCAACAATAATATTAGCTACTTGTGTATTTATATTATTAATTTTTTTAATATATGATGCATCAATTTTATTTTTTACTAAATTTTCAATTGCATGTAAACCTGCATCATCATTTCCTACGTGTCCTATATATTTAACATCCGCACCTAATTTGGCTGCTGCAACAGCTTGATTTGCGCCTTTTCCTCCAAAAAATATATTAAAGTTTTTTGAAATAATGCTTTGCCCTTTATTTGGCAATTTATCTACATTAAATACATGGTCAACACCGATAGATCCCATAGTTAGTATTTTTTTCATTTTAATTTTTCCTTTTCTAATTTGATTTTTCTTCTTTAATTGTTGATTTTTTAGTTGTTTTTTGTTTTACATATAATTCTGGTCTTTTAATTTTATCTTTTTTAATTCAAAAGTGCCCATCTACTAATAATCCGCCAATTCCAACAAAAACAATTGCCATGATTAATCATTTTGTTCATTCTGCATTTAATATTCAACCTAATATATTAAATATTAAGTAATCAGATTCTGCTCATTGTAAAACACCATTAGAATCGAATATTCAACCTAATTGTGATTGCATTAGAATAAACATTAACGGAACAATTGTTAATATTATTCCATTAACAAAAGCACCTAAAATTGCACCTAAAATACCACCTTTTATGTTTCCAAATGTACCGCTTACTCCTCCTGTGAAAAAGTGAGCAATTATTCCTGGAATTATTACTGCAGGAATTGCTGCTGGCGCTGCTAAGTTAAGTCCAATTGAAATTAATAATCCAATAATACCACCTGTAAAACTTGATACGAAACCAATTAAAACAGCTGTTGGTGAATATGATAAAGCAACACTACAATCAACAGCCATTTTTGCTCCAGGGATTAATTTTTTACTAATTCCTTCTAAAGCAGGAATTAATTCATTAATCATAGTTGTAATTCCAAAAATTAAAATTTCAACACCAGCTGTGAATATTAACGCATCAAGAATAATTTTTACAAGTATTGAATCATTCTCACCAATAATTCCTAAAGCAACCATTTGTTCTTTTCCAGCTACACCTCATAAACTTGCATATGTTACGCCAAATAGCATCAACATCATAACTGCTACTGAAACTGTAGAATTTGAAAATACACTTAATCATTTAGGGAATTTAATTTCTTCAGTTGATTTAACATTTCCTTTTTTTAGTTTTCCTACAAGTCCACCAATTCCTCCTGCAATTGCAAATCCCATAACATTAGCATGGCCGATGTAAAGTTTGTCATCACCTGTTAAGTGATTCATATATTTTTTTGTTAATGCCGGACTTAGAAGCATATACAATGAAACAATAGCTGATCCAACTATTAAGAAATATCAAACATCAGTTGATAAAGACATTCCTGAAAAGTGGAATATTGTTGAAACTGCTACACAAATAAATAATGTATGGTGACCTGTTAAAAATATATATTTAAATCTTGAAAATTTAGCAAATATAATATTTAAAACTATAGAAATAAACATCATCAACGCTGCAATTGTTGCTATTTCAGGAATTGCTTCCATAATAGCTCCTGCTAGCGCATCAGAGTTTGGCATCACACCTTGCAATCCAAATAACTCGTTAAAAGCTGTTGTAAAATCATCAAGTGTAGATACCAATAGACCGATACCACCAGAAAGAATTAAGTATCCAACAGCAGCTTTTAATGTTGAAACTAAAACCTCTGTGAATTTTTTTCTTTGTAGTAACGATCCAAATAGTGCAAACAACCCAATTAGGACAGCAGGTGCACCAAAAAAACCTTTTATAAAAAATATGAATTCATTCATAAATTATCATTTCCTTTCACACATTTATTATTATTTTAAAATGGAAATAATACTACATTATTATATATTTTTGGAAATTTACTCCAAAAATATATAATAATCTGTTTTTTTATGGAGTGAAAAATTTAAAAAAAAACCGCTTTCGCGATTTTTTAATTATTTGATTAAATATTAAGCTTTACCTTTACATCCGAATCATTCTGTTAATTCGTTAAATGTTTCTTTTAATGCTTGGTATCCTGGGTTTAATAATTTTCTTGGATCAAAACCTTTTGTTTTGTCATCTAAGTCTTTTCCAGCTTCAATATATTTTCTTGTTGCATCTCTAAATGCTAATTGTAATTCAGTATTAACGTTGATTTTTGAAATCCCCATTGAAATAGCTTTTTCAACTTGGTCTTGAGGAATTCCACTTCCACCATGTAATACCATTGGCATTTTACATGCTGCTTGTAATTCTTCTAAAGTATCAAATGATAATCCTGTTCATCATTCAGGGTATTTTCCGTGAATGTTTCCGATTCCTGCTGCTAACATTGCAATTCCTGTTTTTGAAATTTCTGCTGCTTGAGTTGGGTCACCTAATTCACCGTTTCCAACAACTCCATCTTCTTCTCCACCAATTGAACCAATTTCAGCTTCAACTGAAATTTCGTGTTCATTAGCAAAAATTAATAATTCTTTAGTTTTTGCTAAGTTTTCTTCGTATGGTAAGTGTGATCCATCAAACATAACTGATGAGTAACCAGCTAAAATACATTTTTTAGCCATTTCAATTGATTGTCCGTGGTCTAAGTGTAATGCAACTGGCACAGTAATGTTTAATTCTTCTAATAAACCATTAACCATCCCAACAACAGTAACTGGTCCACCCATATATTTAATAGCACCTTCACTTGTTCCTAAGATAACAGGTGTGTTTGAAGCTTGAGCTGCTTCTAAGATTGCTTTAGTTCATTCTAAGTTATTAATGTTAAAGTGACCGATTGCGTATTTGTTTTCGTGTGCTGCTTTAACCATAGCTGTAGCATTAACTAATTTTTCATGATATAGTCTTGTCATTTATTTATCCTCTTTCTTTTACTTCTTTAAAATTATACAACTTTATAACTTTTAAACAAATAATTTTATATTATCTTTTTGCTGTTCATTTAAATGTAAAAGTTGTTAATGTAAATAATCCACCCAGAATCGCTAATGAACCTACTATTGGTTGTCAGCTTGATGTAAAACTATTCACAGCTCCTTGGAATGTTACTTGAGTTCCTTGGTATGTTTCAGTTCATCCAGTTTTGCTAAATGAATACATATATAAGAATACCGGATATTTATGCGGGATAAAGTAAGTAAATATAACCATACCTTGACTTTTAAATAGTGACTCAGTTGGTAACATTATTCCAGATAAAAATATACTGAAAAAATACACCATCATTACAATTCCTTGTATTGACCCTGATGAATTTGCAATACCCCCAAAAAGAGTTGCTAGTGCAATTGATGTTGCACAAATTAAAATAATTGATAATAATAAATATCCGATTTTAATTGAAGAAAAAGCTTTTAAGAATGAGTTTGAATCACCTGCGCCTAAAACAATTATACTTAGTATTGCATTAAATGATAAAACAACAATATAAAAGAATATTCCTGCTAATAAATACACCAGCCATATAGACCCTATAAACATGCTTTTTTTAACACCTGTTATATCAATTCTTTTTAAAAACACTGAGTTCTTTCACTCTACGATTGCAGGAGTAAGAGATGTTAAAACAGTAAGGCATGGAAGAAGTGCATAATTAAATAATGTTTTTCCTTCTTTTCCAAAAATAAAGAAAAACATAACTGAAAAAAATATTGGAACAACTAACATAAAAATAATACTTCTCGGTTCTTTAATAAATGATTTATAAACTAATAAAGTTAAATTTTTAAATATGCTTGATTGCTTTTTAAAATTAAATGTGTCAATTTTCTTAAACATTATTTCAACTCTCCTTTAAAGAATAAATTCATTAAGTCTCTAACAGAACCATATTTTTTTATTACAGCAGATATTTTTTTGTCAAAAAATATCCCACCATCTTTAATTATTATTATTCGATCACATAATATTTCAACTTCTTCAGGATGATGCGAAACAAGCAATAATGTTTGTTTTGATTTTTTAACGTTTTCTCTAAAAAAGTCTGTAATTTTATATTGAAGTTCCATGTCCAATCCTGTTGTTAACTCATCTAATATAACAATCTTTGGATTATTCATAACAGAAATCATAGCATTGAATCTTTGTTTTTGACCACCTGAAAGTTTTTTTAATGGTGTTTTAATAAATTCTTTAATATCAAAAACATCAGCAATTGTATTTTCTCATTCTTTTGTAAATTTAGGATATATACTTCTATAAAAAGCTAACATATCTAATGGTGTAATTCCAGCAGGTCAATCTCCTGTTTGTAATTGAATTCCAATTTCATTTTTAATGTTGCCTTCCAAGTTAATTTTTATTGTTCCTTTATCCGGATTGTTAAATTGAGCTATCATTTCAACTAAAGTTGTTTTCCCACAACCATTTGCACCCATGATCGCAACTCTTTCGCCTTCTTTAATATCAAGGTTTAAATTATTTAATACAACTTTATTTTTAAATGCTTTTTTTAAATTACTTATTTCAATTATATTTTTCATAATGTCTCCTTTTCATATAAATATAATATTAGCACTATTAAGATAAATAGGAATACACAAAATAAAATATTAGTATAGAATCAATATAAATAAAAGGAGCAATTATGAAACTTAAAGTTGTTAAACCTCAATGAGAACATATAGAAGAAATTTTAAATGCTTTAGAAGATTTTAAAAAATATCCAAATGAAATTAAAGAAAACATTCAAGGTTCTTCAGATATACTTTCATTTGAAAGAATTGAAGATTGATTAGAGTTTGTTCATGAGGGTGTTGGAAATGCTGGATGAATGCCATTTAATCAATATCTTGCATTAGATGAAGAAAATAAAGTTATAGGTTTTATTAATTTAAGATTAAAACTTAACGAATACCTTTTAAATTTTGGTGGACATATAGGTTATGGCGTAGTTCCTTCTCGTAGAAAACAAGGGTATGCTACAGAAATGTTAAAACAAACTTTAAAGATTGCCAAAAAAGAAGGAATCAATGAAATTTTAATAACTTGTTTAGATTCTAACATTGCTTCTGAAAAAGTCATTTTAAACAACGGTGGAATTTATGAGGACTCTAGAATTAATGGAGACAAAACCATTAAAAGATTTTGAATAAAATAAAAAATCTCGCGAGAGATTTTTTTTATTATTTATTATTAACTATAGCTTCAACAAAACCTTTGAACAATGGATTTGGTTTATTAGGTCTTGAAGTAAACTCTGGATGATATTGACTTCCAACAAAAAAAGGATGATTTGGTAATTCAATAATTTCTACTAATTTTTTTTCTTCATAAATACCTGAAAACACTAAACCTTTTTCTTCTAATGCTTTTTTGTATTCGTTATTGAATTCATATCTATGTCTATGTCTTTCAAAAACTTCTCTACTTCCATAAAGTTTTTCTGCTTTTGTTCCTTCTTTAATTGTTGTTTTATAGAATGCTCCTAATCTTAATGTACCACCTAAATTTTGAACATCTATTCCTCTAATGAAGTCAAAGATAGGAACAGCTCCTGAGTGATCAAATTCAGTTGAATTAGCTTCTGGTAAATTCAATCAATCTCTAGCGATTGAAATAGTTGCAATTTGCATCCCTAAACAAATACCTAAATACGGAATGCTATTTTCTCTAGCAAATTTAGAAGCTAAAATCATTCCTTCGATACCTCTGTCTCCAAAACCTCCAGGAACCAAAATACCTTTTGCATTTTGTAAAACTTCTTTATAGTTTGATTCATTTAATTTATCGGCTTGAATTCAATTGATTTTTAGTTTTCTTTTAAATTCATATCCTGCAATTTTTAAAGATTCGATAACTGATAAATATGCATCTTGTAATTCAATATATTTTCCTACAAAAGTAACTTCGAATTCTTCTTTTGATGCTTTTATTTTTTCACAGAATTTTATTCAAGATTCCATATCTGTTTTTTTAGTTCTAATTTGTAATTGATCTAAAACTAAACCATGTAAATTTTGCTCATACATTTCTAAAGGAACTTCATATATTGATTCTTTATCAATTGCATCAATAACATTAGATGTTGGGATGTTACAAAATAATGAAATTTTTTCTTTAATTTCTTTTGAAGAATGTTTATCAGTTCTTTGAACAATAATATCAGGTTGGATTCCTAAACTTAATAATTCTTTAACTGACATTTGAATAGGTTTTGTTTTGTATTCTTTTGATGCATTTAGATATAAAAGTAACGCAACATGAATAAACACAACATTTTCTTTTCCTTGTTCCATTCTAATTTGTCTAATAGCTTCAATGAATGGTTGAGATTCAATATCACCAACAGTACCACCAATTTCTGAAATGATAACGTCAGCTCCTGATGTTTTAGCAGCTTGGTAAACTTTGTTTTTAATTGAATCAGTTATGTGCGGAACTACTTGAATAGTTTGTCCGCCTCAATCCCCACGTCTTTCAGCATTAATTGTTTCTAAGTAAATTTTACCTGCTGAAGTTGAAGACATTTTTGTTAACTTTTCATCTATAAATCTTTCATAGTGACCTAAATCTAAATCAGTTTCTCCACCATCATCAGTTACGAAAACTTCTCCATGTTGATATGGGCTCATTGTTCCTGGGTCAACATTTAAATAAGGGTCAAATTTTTGCATAAACACTTTTAACCCGCTCGCTTTTAATAAATTACCTAATGAACTTGCAGTAATTCCTTTACCTAAGCCAGAAACCACTCCACCTGTTACAAACACAAATTTTGCCATAATACTATCTCCTTCTTTTTAAAAAATAAAAAAAGTTGCTAAAACATAAAAGTCGCAACTTTTCTTTAATTATTACATACTATCTTCTTCATCGTCATTGTAATAAATTGATGTTGAATCTTCTTCTTCCTCTTCGACAAAAAGGTCATCATAAACCTCTGGGTTTTCATCATCTTCATCTTCTGAAACCACTTCATCATTTTCATCATCAGATTCATTTTTTTTCTTTTTAACTGGTTTTGGGTCAAATTTTTTCTTGATGTCCTCAATTTTTGAGTCGTCGCTTAACGCTCATTCACCTTTAGTAGAAAGAGCGAATCTAACATCAAGAACTAAATCACTATATAAATCTGCAATAGCTTCATTTTCATCATTTTTGTGATTTATTGCTTTATCTTTGATTGATTCTCAAATAGCCATTAATTTCATTGGACTTTTACGTTTTCTTAAAAGTTCATAAGCCAAGTCAATATTTGATAAACTTTCCATTCTATTCACCCTTACTCTCTATATTTACATTACTTCTTTTGGAAAAAAGTATTTTTTAATTGTTTTTTCATCTTCGATTAATTTAACTGTATTAGCCAATAAACTAAATTTAGTTAATGATTTTACCACATTGTTTTTATCAACTATATAAATAGTTTGATCTTTGCCATCTGTTACACCATCTTTATAAATGCTAGGTTTTTTAACCTTAGGTTCAATAAAATAGTATTTAGGATCTTTGCCCTCTTCTTTTAATAAGGTTTTAATTTCTCTTATTTTAAATTCATCTGCCTCTTTTAATTTTAAGAAATTTCTATTAATTAATCGATCAGATAAATCATTAAGAATATGGTCATTTTCTTTTTGACAACTTTTCATGATATCAAACATCGTGAAATCATCTAAAATTAAGTATAAATGTATTGGGATATTTTGTCCATTAAAAATATAACTAAAATAATTATTTATTCTATCATCCAAAAATTTATACCCTTTTTCATTTAAATCAATAATTCTTTCAAATCAACTTATAAGTGTTACATCAAAAGCTGTTGATATTTTATGTTCATAAACTTGCTTATACATGTGGTATCTTCCAAGTAAATATGACTCAATTGCATGAATTGTTTTTTTAGGGAATACAATTTTGTCATCCATAATTCTAACATTTCTAATTAAAAATTCTGTATCTAGTGAAGAATAATTAACACCACAGTAATATGAATCTCTCATCAAGTAGTCTATTCTATCTGCATCTAATTGACTGCTAACTAATGAATTTAAAACTTTATTTGGATATTTACCTTCTAGTATAGCAATTATATCTTCAGGATCCACCTTGTGTTTTTTTAAAATTTTTGAAATGTTTCCTTCAGGATTTCTAATTATGTCAGCACTATATTCTTCATGACTTCTATTGCTTATTTTTTCAAATGTATGAGAAAACGGACCATGACCAATATCGTGCATTAAACCTGCAAGTAAAACTATTTTCTTTTCTTTAGCTGATATTTTTTCAAAATCTGGTGCTTTAAGAAATTGTGAAATGATATGGTAAACACCTAAACAATGAGTAAATCTTGTATGTGTTGCTCCAGCATAAGCAAATTGAGCTCCACCTAATTGAAGAATTCTTCTTAATCTTTGCATTTCTGGTGAATTAATTATTTCCATAAAAATCTCATCATGAATAAATATGTCACCGTGAATACTATCTCTAAAAACTTTTTCCATAATAATTACCTATTTAACCTTAGCTATGTTTGCTAAAACCTTATCTTTACCTAATAAATAAATAACATCAGCTAGTGAAGGACCATGTTCAGAGCTTGAAGAAGCAATTCTGATAGGCATAAATAAATCTTTACCTTTTTTACCAGTATTTTCGCTAACTAATTTAATTAAAGATTTAATATTTTCGATTTCTCATTCGTTTAAAGTAGATATTTGAGTTTCAAATTCTTTAATGACACTTTCATGCTCTTCAATTGTTTTCAATATTTCAATTGTTTCACTTGTAACATCAACTTCATTAAAGAATATATTTAAATGATTATTGATTTGATCAGCAAACTCTAATTCTTTTTTAAATAAAAGTAAAACTTGATTTAATCAATCTTCAGATTTCTCTTTAGTATTAAACATTTCAGTATTAATGTATTTTTTAGTAAATTCTAAATATTCTTCTTCAGATAAGGCTTTCATATATTGAGAATTTATTCACTTCATTTTTGTCATATCAAATGTTGAAGGAGATTTACTAAATCTTTTATCATCAAACATTGAAATTAATTCTTGCTTAGTCAACAATTCTTTTTCTCCAATTGGTGATCAACCTAATAAAGAAATGTAATTAAACATTGCCTCTGGTAAATAACCTTGATTTTTATACTGCTCAATGAAAAATAATGCATTACCACTTCTTTTTGACAATTTTTTACCTGTAGAATCAACAATTAATGACATATGTCCAAATTGAGGTGTTTCTCATCCAAAAGCTTGATAAATTAAAATTTGTCTTGGAGTATTTGAAATATGTTCTTCACCTCTTAAAACATGAGAAATTTCCATGTCAAAATCATCAACAACAACAGCAAAGTTATATGTCGCTATTTTATTAGTTTTTAAAATAACAAAATCTCCTAACTCCTTAGAATCAAATGTAATTTCACCTTTTATAAAGTCTTTAATATTCAAAGTAGTTTCAGGAACTAAAAATCTAATTGAAAAATCTTTATTCGATTTTAAATTTGACTCAATTTCACTTTCACTTAATCTTGAGCACTTCCCAGAGTACTTAGTAGCAACTATGCCTTTTGCAACTTGATCTTCATAATCTTTTTCCAATTCTTCAGTTGTACAAAAACAACGATATGCTTTTTTTATTGAAATAAGTTTTTCAGCAAGTTCTTGATATCTACCAAATTTTTGAGATTGCATGTACTTACCATACTTCTCTTCACCAGGTTTTAAAAATGATTCATCTGCATTTATTCCAAGCCAATTTAAGTTTTCAAATTGTGATTCAATTGCTCCTTCAACATTTCTTTCTAAATCAGTATCTTCTATTCTTACAATAAAATCACCATTATAATGTTTAGCAAATAAATAATTCATTAAAGCTGTTCTTGTGTTTCCAATGTGTAAGAAACCAGTTGGCGATGGTGCATATCTTAATCTGAACTTAGTCATGTATTCTCCTTTGTAATTTTCAAACTTTATATATTTTATCAATTTTTTTATTTGTTTGTTTTCTTTTTATCTTTTGACGCTTTTTTTAAGTTTTCTTTTTTTTCTTTATTTTCAATTAATGCTGTTAATTTTTTTTCTGATATTAACTCTGTACCTTCTTCAAATAATAATTCATCTTTTGCAACAAGCGTAGCGGCAAAAATTCCACCAGTAACATTTGTTGCTGTTCTACCCATGTCAAATAAACCATCAATAGCACCAAAAATTGCATAAACAGGAGCAAAGAAAGCTCCAAAACCAATTCCATTTAAAACTGCAGATGTTACAACAGTTGCAGTACCGGGAACACCAGCAATACCAATACTTGCAACAATTGTAGTAAATAGTCCTAATATAAAGAATGCAAATATGTTCATTGATGCAACAGTTTCAGAACCTGTGTATAAAACAGAAGTAATTAATCCTGCTTGAACCCCAGCACAAGCAACAAGCCCAAGTGAAGTAGACAGTGGAGCTACTATGCTTGTTACCTTATCTTTAATTTTCATGCCATTAGACAATGTGTCCATAGTTACTGGCAGTGTTGCATTTGAAGACTGTGTTGAGAAAGCTTGAACAAAAGGTCTTCAAGCATGTTTTCATCAAGCTTTAACATTAATTCCTGATAAGAATAAAATTAAAGTCATAACACCTAACATAATTATTAAACCTAAATATCCAACTCCTAATATTAAACCTATAGAAGCAAGTGCACCTATAGCTCTTGTTGTAATTGAAGTTGTCAACATGGCCATTACTGCTAATGGCATTATTTTCATAAATGTCATTAATATAGACATAACTATATCTCAAGCTCTGTCCATGAAATTCATTAAATTATCCATTGACTCAGGATGTTTTTTTCTTACGAATGTTGTTGCATATCCAACCAATGCAGCAAGCACAATAACGGGTATGATTGCTGTTGCTGATAATGTTGCAACGAAATTAGAAGGTATGTATCCCCAAATTATTTCTGGTAAAGCTTTAGAATCTGTTCTTCCAGAACCACCAGGTATTTGTTGATCAAAATTTAATCCTTTACCAATTTTTAAAACGTATCCTATTCAGAAAGTAATTGTAAATGCAATAGCTACATTTATTAGTAAAATAGCTACAGCTTTTCCAGATATTCTTCCTAAACCTTTACTTCCAGGTTTAGCAACAACTCTAAAGATTGCAATAAATACAACTGGTATTGTAATTAATAAAATACCATTAATAAATATTTGTCTTAACATTGATGCTCACGTATTAAATTCAATTATTCAATTTATTCCAGACTTTACTTCTGGTGAAAAAGAAATTGCTGAATTAAAAGCTACATTTGCTCCTTTAGCATCTTTAAATAAAGAAAGTTTTGTTAATCCGTTTATTATCGCTTCGTATCCGTCTAATCCAATTATTAATTTTATTTGAACATAGTTACCTTTTATTTCAGCCATTCCTTCAAGATTTGGCTTTTCAATATAATATTCTGAAATATTTAATCAATTGCCATCAACAAGCGCCCAAGCTGATTGTCCATCATGTGAAAATCATGAACCTCCAGGGAAACCTATAATTGCTTGAATTGCTATACCAAATATTAAACCTATAGATATACCTATAAATATTCTGTATACAAATTTAATTTTTATTTGTCTTAATCCATATCAAAACCCACCCATTAAACCAAAAAACAATACAATCGCTAAAAGTGATTGTCATGTGCTTATGCTTAAAAAGTTTTGAAGGAATGTTTCTTTAAAACTGCTTAATAACATTTTTATATCCTCTTTTTTCTTTTCTTAAATTTATATTAACTTACTTAAAGCAATATGAATAATATCTGTTGTTCTTGAAAACGGTGGAGAGTATGGCAAATCAATTTGCTCTAAAGTTTCGTCAACTTTACTTCTTGACCAAATTAAACCAACTAATCCATAAATTCTTAAAACAGATTTATTTTTTCCTATCATTTGCACGTTAATAATTTCTTTAGTTTTAACATCTATGATTACTTTCAATCATATATCTTCTTGCCCAGTTACATAATTAGTGTGATCCTTATCTTTAATTAAAACTTCTTTAGTTTCAATACTGTTCATATCAATAAACATTCTATTTTCACCAGTTCTCGCTAACTCTAAATCAAAGAATCTTATTATTGTTGTTCCTAATGCCCCAACAAATTTACTTGATTTATTTTTATTAACATTATTTGCTATTATTTTTGCCTGTTTATTTGCCACTGTTGCTAAATAAAATGTTCTTGTGTTTTTATATAAATAACTTAAACTGCTACAACAATCTCCACCTGCGTAAACATTAGGAATATTCGTTTCACAATATTCGTTAATTTTTATTGCACCATTATTTTCTAACTCTAAATCGGTATCTCTTAGAAATGAAGTATTTGGTATAACACCAATACTTAAAATAACCACATCACATTTTATTATTTCACCATTAATTGTTTTAGCTCCAGTTACTTTGCCATTATTATCTTTAACAAATTCTATAACTTCATTATTTTTAAACAGCTCTATTTCTTGATTTAAAATTTCTTTTTCTACTAATTCAGAAAATTCTTCATCAAATAAATTTTTTAACACTCTATCTGCTTTTTCAATAATTGATATTTTTGCTGCTGTACTATGTTTAATATTTTCAACCATTTCTAAACCAATTAAACCTGATCCTATTATTAAAACGTTACTATCATCATTGATTGTTTTTCTAATTTCAATCGCGTCTTCTTTTGAATTAACAGTAAATATATTTTTGGCATCTATATTTTTAATTTCAGGAGTTATTGGTTTTGCACCAACAGCAATAACTAAATTGTCATAAGATATCTGTGATTCTTCAAAAATAACCTTTTTATTTTCAAAATCGATTTTGTTTACTTTTGAATTACTAATAACAGAAATCTGTGATTCTTCAAATTTTTCAATTTTTCTTGCGATCAAGGTTTCTGGATTTTCAAAATTATGACCTATATAATATGGTATTCCGCAAGCTCCAAGCGAAACATAATCCTTATCCTGAATAACAACTATTTCATTTTGTTCATTTAGTCTTTTAAGTTTAGCTGCAACACCCATACCCGTTGCTGAACCACCAATAATAACAGTTTTCATTTTGCCTCCATTTTTGAAATTATTAATATTATAGTCCTATTTTTTAAAAAGTAAAAAGTTATTATAAAACTATAGTTTTAATTTAATAATATATATAAGCCTAAAATGAAAAAAATAAATTTTAGTTGAAATTATGTTTAGAAAAGGTTTAAATTAATCAATGAAAGAAGTGTGGACATGGCAAAATATTTAGTATTACTTGAATCACCATCAAAGGTTGAAAAGATTAAACATTATTTAGAGAAAAATTTTCAAGAAGATTCTTTTGAGGTTTTAGCTAGTGGTGGTCATATTAACAGAATAGCAGACTCTGGACCTTGAGGGCTTGGAATAGACCTTCAAACAATGACACCAACATTTAAAATAGAAACAACAAAGAAAAAGAATGTTTCTGAAATTGTAAAAGCTGGTAAAAGTGCGGATAAAATTATTCTTGCTTCCGATCCCGACCGTGAAGGAGAAGCTATTGCTTGACATTTAGCAAATCTTTTTGCTAAAGATAATAAAGAAATAAAAAGAATAACATTTAATGAAATTACTGAAAGTGCTGTTGTTAAGGCTTTTGGTGAAATGAGAGAAATAGATATAGATTTAGTTAACGCACAGTTGTCTAGACAAATGTTAGATAAAATAATCGGATATATGGTTTCTAATTCTCTTCAAAAAAGCACAGGATTATTAAGCGCAGGTAGGGTTCAAACACCAGCATTAAAAATACTTGTTGATAGAGATAAAATAATTAAAGCTTTCGTTGAAACTATTTATAAAAAGATTTTTGTTATGGATTCAAAGCAAAATGTTAAATTATTTTTATACAAAGACGATAATAACTTAGTTGTAAATGATCCAAAAAATTATTATATTTCTGAAGAACAATCTAAAGTTATTATAAATAACTTAGGTGAAGATTATAAATGTACTAAATATAAAGCCAAAGAATTTGAAGTAAGAAGCTTTAAACCTTATTCAACAGCTAGTTTGCTACAGGATGGTTTTAGTAAATTGAGAATGAGTGCTGCTCAAATTACAGTTGCTGCTCAAAAACTTTATGAAGCAGGACTTGTGACATATATAAGAACAGATTCTAATAGATATTCTAGTGATTTTGTTCTTGAAGCTAAGAATTTTATTAATAAAAATTTTAAAGGTGATCTTTTTAAAGAAGCTGTTCCTGTAAGAACTCAAGCTAATGCGCAAGAAGCCCATGAGTCAATTAGACCAACAGATTTAAACCAACGACCAGAAAACATATCTTCACAAATAGAAGACAAAAATATGATTAGACTTTATAACTTAATTTGATGAAATACAGTTAAATCATTAATGAAAGGTCCTAGTGGTTTCTATCACAACTGAACTTTCTGAAATAATGGTTATGAATTTAAACAAAGTTGAAAAGAAGTATTGGATTTAGGATACAACAAATTGGATAAATTTGAAACCGATGAGGATGTTGAGCTTGATGAAAATGATGATGAGATTTCTAATGATGATGAAATCAAGCCACCTTTTGAATTTAAGGAAAATTATGTTTTCTCAATTAATAAAAACGCAATAGTCACAGAAGAGGCTAAAACATCTCCACCAAGAATGTTTAACCAAGCAAGTTTGGTTAGAGAGCTAAAAGATTTGGGTATTGGAAGACCTTCAACTTATACTCCAACTCTTTCAAAATTAAAAGAACGAGAATATGCAATACCACATAGAGGTAAACCATTTGAAGTTACTGAAAAAGGGTATCAAGCAGAAGAGTTTTTATATAATAAATATGAAGATTTCTTCAATGTTAATTACACAGCTAAAATGGAAGAAAATTTAGATGAGATAGCAGAAGGTAAGTTTGATTACAAAGATTGAATTAAGACAATTTATGAAGACTTAAATGCTTCTGTGAAAGCTCAAATTCAAGAAGCTAAGACTAGCGATATAAAATGCCCTAGATGTCATGAAGGTAATCTTGTATTTATTAAATCTAAATTTGGTAGAGGTAGAGGTTGTTCTAACTTCACAACAACTAAATGCGGATATCGTGAATATGAACAAAGAGATGGTTCATGATTAGAATACGTTGCTAAGCCAAAAGAAACAAAATAAAAAAACAAGGTTTTAAAAATCCTTGTTTTTTTATTATATTTTTAAAGATTTTAAAATGGCTAAAATTTCTTCTTTTTCAGTATTTGCTTTTAATAAAGTTTCTTCATCAATCAAATATATTTGTTTGTTAATTAGATTACAATTTATAACAAAAAAACTTTGTAACTCAAAACCTGAAAATTTTACTTGTTTAAATCTTTCTTTTAGTAAATCATTATATAAAACAACTTGTAATGCTTCTTTGTTTTTAGCAAGTAATTTAGTTGTTTTTATATCTCCTATTACATACTTTTTAAGCTTTGTATTTATTAATAACAAATCAAGTGTTCCAACGTATTCTTTTCCTATCATTGAAAGTTCGCTTATTATTTCTCATCCTTCAGATTCAGGATAGTCATTAGAAATTTTGTTTAAAACTCATAACAATCACTCTTTCATTTCAAAATGCGATTTGATCTCACAACAATTCTTAGTTACTTTTTCATTTATAAAGTTTTCAGCAATTTTATGTAAATGTTTTCCTCTTGCAATTGCTAAATCTAATATTTGCTGACCTTCAGGTGTTTCGGCAAAAGATGTATCAAATACATGATGAGGAAGTAAATCAATAAGTTTTGACACACTAGGTTTGTTAACTTCAATTCCATCTAAATAATATTTGTGAGTTAACTCTTCAATTAAAATATTTCTTTCTAGAATTTTTTTTACTTTTTTCATTACACACCACCTTTAAACATTATTATACAAAAAAGATTAAAATATATAAAAACAAGGAAGTAAACTAAATGCAAAAATACATAAAAAATTTTAAAGTTTCATTTTTAAATGATGCTAACAGTTATTTAATTGTTAATGAAATATCTAAAAAAGCAATATTAATTGATGGCGGTTACAATGCAAATTTAATATTAAATTATTTAATAAATAACAATTTAGATTTAACAGATATTTTTATTACACACTTTCACCATGATCATATTGTTGGTCTGGACTACATCTCTATACAAACAAACGCTAATATTCATATACATGAATATGATTTCGAATATTTATTTGACGTCAATGTAAATGGAACTCAAAATGGTCAAAAAGTTGATTTTACTAATCAGAAGATTTCATTTAAAGTATTTGATAAAAATTTAAAGTTAACAATTAATGATTTCTTAATAAATGTTATACATAAAGGCGGTCATTCTAAAGGAACTACATTTTACGAGGTAGATAACCAATATTTATTTGTGGGAGATACGCTTTTTATTGATGGATTTGGATATCATAAAAAACTTTTTAGTGACGCAGTCAACCACCCTTTAAAGAATATGTTTGATAAGACTTGTAATGATGAAATATTTTTTGAGTCCATAAAATCTATTGGTAACGAATTTAGTGAACATTTAATTTATCCTGGTCACTGAAAAGAAGGTTTTAAAATAAAAGAGATTATTGCGAACAATAATCATCCTTTTAATAAATTAAAATAAGTGTTATCATACTATAAAAAAAGATGTGTACTCACATCTTTTTTATTATCTTAATTTCTTAGGTATAAATATAACTAAAAGTCCAGCTACACAAATTAAAATTAATATTCCTGAAAATGCTCCCATATCAAAAATTTGAGATGCTGATGTATAAATATCTTGCCCATTTGAATTTGTTATACTATTTGTTATATTAGTAAATTTAAGAACAAAAAATACTATAGAAACTAAAACTAAAATAACTCCCACAAAAGCAAATAATCTTGACACTAAAAATATTTTATTATTTCCTTTTTCTTCCTTAACTTCAATAAAGCTTGTTAATAAAGGAATGAGTGCTGAAAGAAAACTTATTGTTAATCCAGCAACTAAAAGTCCATAAGTGTCATGATATAAAACATTATAAGGAGACACTAAATTAAGTGAATTATTAATTTGCTCATTGATCAAAGCTATTTTTGATAGATTTATTACGTTTAAGTAATATAAATCATTTTCTCCATAATAAACTTTTTGTCTTAAACCTATTCCTTCAACAGCAGCTATTAATAAGCAACTAACTGTAATTATTACAAACATATTTAAAAAAACATTTTTATGTTTATTAAATCATTCATTTTTTATTATCATATGATCCTCTTTTCTATTTGAATTATACAATATATATTATTTTATTTTTTAAATTTAGATTTTATTCATTCTATGCACATAAAACCTTCATTTAATTTTGTCGGTAATATTAAATTTAAAATTATACCTATAAATGCAGCTAGCCCTAATCCAGGTAAATTGAATGAACCTATGTCTATTCCTTCACCTAATACGCTAAGAACAACTCCAATTACTAATACTGTAGCTGATATGAATACATTTCTCATATTCATAAAATCTGTTTTACTTGTTATCATTATTCTTACACCATTAATACTTATAAATCCAAACATAATCATTCCAACACCACCCATTACAGGCTCTGGTAGCATTGATATTGTTTGGTTAACTGGTGCAACAAATGATAAAATTATAGCTATTACTGCGGCTCCACCAGTTACTCACACAGATGCAACCTTTGTCATACCAATAACCGCTGTATTTTCACCATAAGTAGTGTTTGGTGGGCCACCAACTAAACCATCAAATACTATAGAAACACCATCTGCAATAAGTGTTCTATGTATACCAGGGTCTTTTACAAAATCTTTTTTAGTTATGTATCCCATTGCTATATGATCGCCAATATGTTCTGCCATTGCAATTATTGCTAATGGTGATATTGCTAATATCGCTGGCAATATATTTTTGGCTTCTTGTTTTCATAATGGTTTGAATGAAGGATATCATTCTCACTGAGATACATCTGTTATTTTTGTTGTATCTATTAATGTTGAATTTTTCATTGAAAAATGAATAATCAAACTTAAAACGAATCCTGATAATATTCCAATCATAACCGGAATAACTTTTGCTATCCCTTTAGCTTTCAATGTTACTATAATAGTCACCATAAAAGTAAATACTGCTATTAGTGCTGCAATTCATTGTGCATATCCCTTTGCTGAATCACTCCAACTTTTTGCACTTGTTATACCCGCATTAGCTAATGCAGAAGGTGCTGCGCTTAATCCAATTATCATTATTAAAGGTCCTATAACAATTACAGGAAATATTTTTTCAATAAAACCAGTACCTAAATAATATACTAATATCCCAAATAATATATAAATCAGTCCAGCAACCATTATAGCCACAAATACTGAATTTCCATATGCTTGATAATTCATTCCGATCGCTGTCATATACGCAAACGAACTACCTAAATACATTGGCACTTTTGCTTTTGTTAAAGCAATATATATTAATGTTCCAACACCAGAACAAAATAATGCCATTGAAGAAGTCATTACAACCTCTTTAGCAAGTCCATTTATAATAATGGGAACAAGCACTGTTGATCCAAACATAGCAAACACATGTTGAATAGAAAATATAAATCATTGTCCATAACTTTTTGGCTTTTCTCTCGGCTCTAAAGCAAGACCTATTTCTTCTTGTTTTAACTCTTTCATTTTCCCCTCTTTCCGTTTTTACAAAAAAAATAATCGTCTATAAAAGACGATTATTTGGTTGTTAAAAACTTGTTTTCGATTATTGGTGGATTTTTTAAAAAATGTTTAATTAATTTTTTCATAAAAAACACCTCCAACAAATCTTAAAATTTATTATAGTTTATTTAAAATAAAAAATCTATATTCCTGTTGAATTTAATTGAGTTTGCAATTCTTTATAATTTGGGCAATACCTTTCAACAAAATGTCAAAATTCTTTTGAATGATTTGGGTGTAAAATATGTGTTAACTCATGAATGATAACATAACTAATGATTTCATCATTAAAATGCAATAATTTTGTGTTGTACGCTATTTTAGAATCTTTAGGCAAACAATATCCTCATTTAGCCTTCATAAGTTTAACATTGACATTTCTAAATTGAACATTCATTTTCAAGCTTCAATCAATTGTTCTTGAAATGAATCAATTTTTATAATGTTTAGCTAAAATACTATAAAGCTTTTTAACTTGTTCTTCTTGGTTAAAATAATTTTTCATATAAATCTTATTGTTTTCAATTTTAGATCTTGTTAAATTTTCATCTATTATTATTTCCATCTCTTGGTCAAAAACTTTAACTCAAGGTTTTAAAGTATTGAAATCATATACTGATGCAATTATATGCTTATTTTGAACTGAAACTATTTTTGAAATATTTTTATAAATAATTTTTTCAATTTCTCAATCAGGTGTATTAAAAGGTGCACTAATTCTAACTTCGCCTTGTATAACTCTTAAAATGATGTGTTTCTGTTCTTTATATGTAATTGTATAGCTTAAATTATTGCCTTGATAAGACAACGTTTTTTTAATTTTTAAACTAGACATTAAATTTAAAGAAACAAACATCACCGTCTTGCATTATGTAACCTTTACCTTCAAGACGCATTTTTCCAGATTCTTTAACTTTCTTTTCATCCCCTAATTCAATAAGGTCTTGAACATTATAAATATCTGCTTTAATGAATCCTCTTTCAAAGTCAGTGTGTATTACACCAGCACATTGAGGTGCTGTTCATCCTTTTTTATATTGTCAGCTTCTAGCTTCTTGTGGTCCTGCTGTAAAATATGTTTCTAAGTCTAGTGCTTCATATGCCGCTTTTATAACTTGTTCTAAACCAGAATATTTAACACCTAAGTCATTTAAAAACTCAGCCTTTTCTTCAGGTGTTGCTTCACTTAAATCTTCTTCAATTTTGGCACAAATTTTTACAACTGAAGCGTTATTATTTAAAGCAAATTCTTTAACTTGTTTAACATATTCATTGTCTTCAATTAATTCATCATCATTAACATTAGCAACATAAATGAAAGTTTTTGCAGTTAAGAATTGGAAACCTTTAAGAATTTTATCTTCTTCATCATTTAATTCTAATGTATTTAAAAGTTTATTTGAATCTAAACATTCAGCAGCCTTTTTTAGAACTTCCATTTCAGCTACTAAAGTTTTATCTCCACCACGAACCTTTGGAGTTATTCTTTCAATACGTTTTTTAATTGTAGCTTCATCAGATAACATTAATTCTAAGTTTATGATTTCAATATCTCTTATAGGGTCAACGCTTCCTTCAACGTGTGTTATATCTTTATTTTCAAAACATCTAACAACTTCACAAATTGCATCAGTCTCTCTAATGTTAGCTAAAAATGCATTACCCAAACCTTCACCTTTTGATGCTCCTGCAATTAAACCTGCAATGTCAACAAATTCAATTGTCGTAGCTATTTTTTTCTTTGAATTAAATATTTCATTAATTTTATCTAATCTTTCATCTGGAACTTCAACAACACCTACGTTTGGTTCTATTGTTGCAAATGGATAATTTGCTGCTTCTACATTTGAATTTGTTATTGCATTAAATAAAGTTGACTTACCTACATTTGGTAAACCTACTATTCCTACTTTTAAACTCATCTTATTCTCCTTCTTTTTTTATTATTTGTTTTATTTGTTTATCTAAAACACTTCTTCTTAATTCTATAAATAAATCAAACTTGTCAGTACTTTTAAATTTGTATAGCGCACCAATGCGAATTAGTTCTCATTTTACAGTTCCACTTGGGTGCGATTTTTTAAAGACAACTAAATCACCGATTTGTAATTCTGTATGCATTATTTTTTACCGCTCTCTTTAACTATTTTTGCATATTCTCTTGGATAAAGTTCTGGAGTTGATTTTTCTTTTTCATAAAATAAATTTATTCTTTCTCCGAAACCTGTATCAGCAAGAGACTGTTTATTAGTTAATTTTATTTTAAGTTTTTGATCAATATTTTTTGAGTTTTTTATTTCCTCATCAGCTCTTGGTCCTTTTAACAAAATTAATTTTCCTTGAATCTTTAAGAATCTAACGGCTAATTCTAAAATCACATCCAAATATGCAACAGCTCTAGAAATTGCTATATCATATTTTTCGTTTTCAATTCTAGCCAATTCTTCTGCTCTTGCATGTTTTGCTTCAATTTGTTTTAGATTCAGTTTTTTAATTACAATGTTAAGAAAATTTATTTTTTTATTATTTGAATCAATTAGAGTAATATCTGTTTCAGGAAAAAATATTTTTAAAACTATTCCTGGGAAGCCAGGCCCTGTTCCAATATCTATAATTTTTTGATTATCAATTTTTGTTTCCTTTGTAAATAATAAAGAATCTAAAAAATGTTTTTCATAAACATCTTCTTCATTTGTTATTCTTGTTAAATTATATTTTAAGTTTTCTTCAACAAGTATTTTATAATACTCATTTAATTTATCTTTTATTTCTTCTGATGGAACAAAGCCTAAATTGTCTTCAAAAATTTTTCAATTATTAAACATTGTTCACATCTCCTTTTCTTCTTTTAACTTAAATTATTATAGCACATACCTTCTTTTTAAGATTGCTAAATAAAAAGGAACATAAGTTCCTTTGTTTACTAAAATAAATTTTTTCTTGCTTTTAAGAAATAATCCAAACCACTATATAAACTGAAAGCTACAGCTATATACATTGGAATTAAAATCAATTGTTCTTGTCAAACTTCTATATTAAGAGTAAATGAGCTAAAAAAGAATAAGATTGATAATCCAATCATTTGGAAAACTGTTTTTAATTTTCCAAAAATTCCTGCAGATAAAGTTATATTTTTTGAACTCAATATCATTCTAATAAAATCTACAAATATATCTCTTAGGATTAAGACTAAAGTTACTCAAACAGGTATTATAGAAATACTTGAAGCGAATAAAATTAAAGTTGCATTAACAAGAAGTTTGTCTGCTATTGGGTCAAAGAATTTCCCAAATTCTGTAACTTGATTATTCTTTCTAGCTAAGTATCCATCTAAAAAATCTGTGAAACTTGCTACGATGAATACAATACCAGCTAATAGCATTGTTAATGTTATATGGAATGTTGAAGTGTCAGTTCCAATTATAAAACTTTTATCTCAATCACAAATGTTTGATATAACAAGCATAACAACAACAGGAACTAAAAGTAATCTTATTAGAGTTAATCAATTAGGTAGATTTAATTTTTGTTTTTGTTTCATTGTTTATTTCTCTAAGTTCTTGGGCTTCTTTGGCTGCCATTCAGTTATTAACTTTCATGTCTTTATCAATTTCGCCTTCAAATCCATTTTCAAATGGATTTATTTTGAACATTCTTTCTTGTAATAATCATATAACAATTGTCGCTAATAAAGTAACGATGAAAATAATTGTAAACATCATTCCGCCATTTGTTTTTCAATTCATGTCAGATGAATCAATTAATTGAGGTGCTAAGAAAACAATTAATCCACATATTGTAAAGAATAAGAATAATGTTGTTGAAATGATTGCTGAAGGTCAAAAGAATTTAACTTTACTTACTTTTACTTTTTGAGTTTTTCTATTTCACATTGCTGCAATCATTAACATTGATATAACAATAAATATTAGAACTACACAAACTGATGACATTATTCCTACATAGAACATAGGAGATGTTAAATAAGCAATGTAAATTACTTTTTGAGTTTCAGGATCAAAGAAATTTATGTTTACATTTGTTGACATACCCGCTCATTTTCCATGAGATGAAAGACCACCTACTAAAATTAACGCAACATAAAAAGTTACTGATATAGCCATTTGTGTAAAAGCTGATTTTTTAAATCCATTACCACCTTTTCTTAAATATGTTAATTTCATATTATGATCTGATAGTAAATTAGACGTTCCAAAATGTGTAAACATATTTATATTTAGTAAGCATATTAAAAACATTATTAAGTAAACAACTGTACTTGCAGCTTTTATTGATGTGTCTGATGGGTGTTCACTGAAACCTGAAAATACTTGTATCAAAACAGTTTCAACACTTCCATCACCACCTAAAAATAAGGATATAGCCATTAAAACATAAAACATTGTTATGAATATTAATCCTGAAATAATCGCGATTGGTACAACTTCTTTGTTTTTAGCACTCTTTTGAGTGTTAGCTGTAAAAATATAGCCATCAAATGAAAAAAGTATAGCTCCCATTCCCCCTAAAAAGTTCATGAAAAGTAAATCTGTTCCACTATCCATTCCCATTCCATTACCTTTGGGATTTGAACCTAATATTGCAATTAAAAATCCTGCAAAAAAAGCTATTATTAAAGGTATGAATTTAATAAACATTGCAAAAAATTGCATCTTTCTTGAAATATTTGCTGAATACACATTCACAAAAGCAAATAGTACAAATAGTGAAACTCCCACAAGTATGTAAACACTCAATAAAGCTTTCGGATCTGGAGTTATTCCTGTGAAAGCAAAAAAGTAGGCAATAGTTAAGCTTACAAATATTGATTGATAAGCTGGCATATAAATAGTTGTATATAATACAGAAACAAATGACGCAAATTTTCTATTTATGAATAATTTACATCAGTTGCTTACTGTTCCGTTTCCTTCTTTTTCAGTTGATTTTGCTATTTCCATAAAAACTACAATTGAAATAACACATACTAGTCCAATTGTTAGTCATAACACAGTAGCTATTCAAGGACTCTTTGTTTGGCTTATTAGTTCTTGGTTTTTAACATAAATTCCTGAACCAATACAAATTCCTACAATAAGTAAAAATAAGTATCAAAATTCATAAACCTTAGAACTTTTATCTCTTTTTTTAAACATCGATTTTTTCTCTTTCTTTTTTAAGTTAGTTATAAAAAAATATATCAAAAAAATAGAGGCAAAACAAGTCCAAGTAAAAAGACACATATAAATGTGCCTTTAAAAAGTATTATTTTTTAGTTAGATTCAACAGCAGCATCTAAAGCAATTTCAACCATTTGCATAAAATTGTTTTGTCTTTCTTCGGCTGTCGTAACCTCTTTTGTTACCAAGTTATCTGATATTGTTAATAAACATGCAGCTTGTTTTTTAGCTTTTATTGCATTTGCAAATAAAGCAACAGATTCCATTTCAACAACATCTAAATTGTTTTCTTTTACAAATTCAGTAATATCATCATGACGGTAAAATACATCTGCTGAATGTGCTCTTCCAGTTAATGTTTTAATTTTTTTATCTTTAGCAATTTTTTCAATCAATGAATAAAGTTTATCTCCTGCTTTAATAACTTTATCATCAATATTTGCTGCTAATTTAGCATAGTTACTATCTCCATATGCTTCTTTTACATTGTAAACATCATAAACTTTGATTTCTTCTTTGTAACTTCCAGCTGAACCAATTCTAATAATGTTTTCTACATTATAAAAATTGAATAGCTCATATGAATATATTCCAATACTTGGGCAGCCCATTCCGCTTCCTGCTATTGTTACTTGTATACCTTTATATGTTCCTGTGTACATGAACATATTTCTAACTTCGTTAACTAACTTAACATTTTCTAAATATGTTTCAGCAATTTTCTTAGCTCTTAATGGGTCTCCTGGCATTAAAACAGTTTTTGCAATATCTTCTTTTTTTGCACTAATGTGTGGTGTCATAATAATTCCTCTTTTTTCTAATATTATTTTATCTTAAAGTTTTATCAAATGGTACACCACTTGCTTGTGGCGGTGATGATCATTTTGATGCAATAACCATTACAACAATTGACATGATGAATGGAAGTGCTCTTGGCAATGAGTTTCATCCCGTAATTCTTTGACCTATACTAAACATTATTGAAAATATTATACAGAACATAACAATTAGGCTCACTCTTCATTGACCAATTATCATAATAGCTAATGCAATAAACCCTAATCCTTGAACACTTCCATTAAAATTTTGAAGTGATTGGGTAACAACAAACATTGTTCCTGCTAAACCAGCTATAGCACCTGAAATAATTATACAAACAAATCTATATCTATTAACTTTAACACCTGCTGCATCTAAAGCTTGTGGGTTTTCCCCAGCAGCTATATGCCTTGTACCTACTTTTGTAAAAGTAAAATATAAACCTATTGTAACAGTTACTAGCATTGTAAATATGGCATAAGCAATAAAGTAATTTAATGATATTAGCTTAGGGCTTAGCGAACCTAAAATAGTTCCACCAGTTCCGAATCCTTGAATATGAACAATAAATAATGCAATACCTTGAGCTAATAAATTAATTACTGTACCAGAAATAATTTGATCTGTTTTTAATTTTAAAACCATTAATGTTTGTAACAATGAAAATAAACCTGCAACAACCATTGAGAATAGCGCACCAATTAATAAGTATAAGACATGTAAGTCTTCAACGTTATTTGATGTTTTTTTAACCATAAAGCAAAATGACACGTATGCCAAAGCCCCGATTGTCATAAAACCTTCAATCCCAAGGTTTACAACCCCTGATCTTTCAGAAAACATTCCTGATATAGCGGCTAATGTGAAAACAACAAAAAATCCTAACGCTAAACTAAATATTGCTTCCATAAATTTTTACAACCTCCATTTGTTTTTCTAGTAGATCGATTTTTAATTTTCTAATTTTTAATTTTTTAAATGTTCTAGAACCTTTTTTTGCTTCTAACTCTTTTATTTCTTTTTTATAAATTAGTTTTAAATCATTTAAATATGTTTTTGCTTCTTGTTTTGTTGATGCAAAATTATTTTTAAAATATTTTATTTGCGACTCTTGCTTATTAATTAAAGAAGCAGCTTTTAATTCTAACTTATTTTTCTTAGCTATTAATTTTTCTTGTTCTTTAATATTTGAATTTGATAAAGATTCTTTTATATTTTGTATTTCAGATTCTATTGAAACAACCTGATCCAAAATAGGAAATGTTGTAGAATTATATTTACCTTCATAAACTTTTTTCAAACCTTTAATTGAATGTTCATTATATTTATCTAGCTCTTTATTTATAAATAAGTGTTTTTCCAATTTTAAATCTTTTATTTTATTTTTAATTTTTGAAATTTGGAATGCTTTATTTTCTTTATACTCATTTGTTAGACTGTTTAATTCATCTCTTAAAATTTCAAGATTTTCTGACTTATTTTGTATTTGTTTTTTCAACTCTTTTATTTTTAATTTTTCATTTGTTGAATCTAAATTCAAAATAAGGATATTTTTTTCTTTTTTCAATTCTTTAATATCAGAATTTATAATTTCAATTTCAGTTTTAAATTTTGGATCTCTAATTTTATGAATAATAATATTTACATAATTAGAAATATTTATTTTCATTAATAATAGATACATAGTTGAGAACAATATTATTATTCCAAATAATAAATCTGATGTTTCTGAAGGAAGTCCCATATATTGAGGTGAATTCATAGTTAATTGAATTCCATCTTTTAAAACAGCTCACAATATTGCAACTGGTATTATTCCCAAGAAGTTATTAAATGCAACTAATGCAATTGGTATACCATCAAATCCTAATAAAGGCATAATGTCATTTGTTACAGATATATTACTTTTTAAACCAAAGTAATAAAAGAATCCTGCGGCCGATATAAAAACCCCTTGTAAGGCTGTTACACCAATAATAAATGAGTTTGTTTTTATACCTGCATATTTAGCTGCTGTAGATTGAGTTCCAACAACTTTATATTTATAACCAACTGTTGTAGTTTCACAAACAACAAATACCAATACTATTGAAACTAGAGCAAAGATAATTGCAAATACTCACAACTGTGATCCAAATACTTCAGGTAAATTTGGTGAGTTTAATTGAGTATCAAATTTAATAAATAAAACGTATTTAAGTAAATATCACAATATTCAGTTTATAACTATTGAAGTTGCAACTTCATGAATATTGAATAAAACTTTTAATATCCCAGTAAGTGATGAAACTATTGCACCTGATACTATAAAAATTAGAAATAATAAAATTCCATATCCACCAGGTAAATTAGAGAAATCAGAACCACCTGTTACAGCATTCAAGAATAGATATGTTATTAATAAACCACCTATCGCTTGACCACTACCTCCCATATTAAACAGTTTTATTCTAAAACCTAATGCTAATCCAAGACCTAAAAGTATAAATACAGCTAATAATATAACTGTCCCTTCTGGTTCAACTGGTGAAGTAAAAGGTTTAATTAAACTACTAAAAATAAAACCAAACCCATTCATACCAAAGCAATATAAAAATATAATTCCACAAAGCAATCCTAATATAATTGAAATGAATGATACTTTGACATAAGAAGTTTTTGTTTTAAAAGTGGTTGATTTAATATATGCTATTGATTTTGTTTTAAATTTTCATTGATTAATTTTTCTCATAAATTACTCCACCACCGATGAAACCATCATCTCTCCTAATTTTTCCCTTGTCGCATTTTTACCTGAAATTTCTCCAACTATTTGACCTGAATTTAAAACTAAAATGCGATCTGATAGTTGCAATATTTCTGATAACTCATATGAAATTAATAAAATAGCTTTTCCTTCTTCTTTTGCTTTTAATATTTCTGAATGAATAAATTCAATTGAACCCACATCTAAACCTCTTGTTGGCTGAAATATTATTATGAAATTGTTGTCTCTTGAAAGTTCACGGCCAATTATCATTTTTTGTTGGTTACCACCTGATAGTTGTCTAGCTATCGCAAACCCTGCATCAGCATTTCTAACATCAAATTTACTAATTATTTTTTGTGTATGAGTTTGCATTGCAGTTTTGTTTATAAAACCATGCTTACTATATTTCTTAGTTGAAATATCTTGAAGTGCAACATTAGTAATTAAGTTTGCGTCTAAAACTAAACCAAATTTATGTCTATCTTCTGGGATAAACCCCATTTTATGAACATTATATCTTTTGCTTATTGATTCATGAGTAATGTTTTTATCATTGACATATATTTTTCCACTATCAACTTTAGTCATTCCACTTAATGCTTCAGCCAATTCTATTTGTCCATTCCCTTCAACACCAGCTATTCCCAAAATTTCTCCGGCTTTGATTGTCGTTGAAAAATTCTTTAAACCTAAAACTTTGTTATTACTATGTTTTTTTACATTTAAATTCTTAATAACAATTAAGTCTTCATTGTTATTTTGTTTATGAGTGTTTTTTATTTCAATTATTTTTCTTCCAACCATGGCTTCTGCTAATTTGCTTGCAGAAGTTTTCTTAACATCAAAAGTTCCAACATAATGTCCTTTACGGATTATGGTTGCTCTGTCTGCAACTTCTTTAATTTCTGCCATTTTATGTGTTATTAAAATTATTGTTTTTCCCATGCCTTTTAATTCTTTTATCACTTTTAAAAGACCATCTATTTCTGATGGTGTTAGAACAGCTGTTGGTTCATCAAAAACCATTATCTCAGCTTTTCTGTAAAGAATTTTTAATATTTCTACTCTTTGTTTCATTCCTACAGAAATATCTTTAACCTTGGCATTTAAATCAACTTCAAGATTATATTCCTTCATTATTGAAGTTAAATCTTCAATGATTTTTTTCTTATTAATTATTTGTTTATACTGAGTTTCTTCAGAACCTAAAATTATGTTCTTTCAAACAGGAAATATATCGACCAATTTAAAATGTTGGTGAACCATTCCTATTCCTAATTTAGTTGCTTTTACCGGCGAAGATATTATTTCTTCTTTACCGTTTATAAATATATTTCCCTCTGTTGGTTCATAAATCCCAAACAAGATTGACATTAATGTAGATTTACCTGCACCATTCTCGCCCATTAAAGCATGTACTTCACCTTTTTTGACATCTAAATTAATGTTTTTATTGGCAATGATTTTTTTATTGAAAATCATTGAAATATTTTTCATTTCTACAGCATTAATATTTTTCATGATTCTCCTTTACTCATTAATTTTTTTTGTACTTTTGTTAAGTTCGTTTAGTATAGTATCAGCGTAATCTTTAATTGGTTCTTGCGCGATTATAGTTCCTGTTGAAGGTATTGTTCCATTGATATATTTAGAAAATAATGATTTTGAAGCCTCTGTCAGAGCTTCTGCACTAAAGTATTTTTTAATTTTAATAGCTAAATCTTCATCTAAAAGATTTGATCCTCCATAAGACATTGTTCCGTTAACTCAAACATCAGTGCCTGTTCAAAGTTCTTTGTCACCTATGTTTACATCCACAAACTCTGATTTATTATCAGTTATAACTTCTTTTGTTATTTGAATTTTATCTTTATAACCTTCATCCACTTTTTTTAAAATATCTGGGTATTGTTCATTATTCATTCATTCCGGAGTGTGAGCCAAAGAAACTATTGCTGCATTTTTTAAATCTTTCTCTGCTGAAGTAATAAACCTATTTTGAGCATCTTTCCCATATGATTCTGCTTGATTTGTATCCACTCCTATCACTTTTCAAGATGTATCATAACTAAGCGCATCAGAAGTTTGAGGACCCGCAACAGGCATTAAAACATTTGGCTTAATTGATTTTGAGGTGTCTCTTAAATTATCTAATACTAGTTTTGATTGACCTATAAGGAAACTATTTGAAAATCATGTTGTATCATCTTTAGACTTCGGTCAACCTGTTTGAGCTTTTGTAACAGTTACATTTCTAGTTGCTTCAGGGATATCAAAATGATTTAAAAATTCTGTATCTTTTGCTAAATAATTATAAACTTCTATCGAAGCCAAGTATCCAACAATAAAGTTATCAACTGATGCTGGATTAGAAACTCCACCATAAGCACCTAGTGATAGTGTATTATTTGTATAATTTTCGTTTTTTAATGAATATATTATTGATGACATTCCAGCGTAGAATCCAGAAACATCTCCCCTAAACACAACTCCTATTTCATTATTTGCTGCGCTATTTGAATCTAATATTATTGTAGATCCAGAATTTTTCATAACTTCTGCGGCTTGGTGTTCACCTTCACCAGGCATTGCATGGTGAAAACCTGGAAGTAAAAGTGTTTTTGCATTGTTGCTTTCAGCAGTTTTATACGCTCTCTTCATTGTTTTTGGTGCTGTTGACTCAGGTTGTATGTATGCGATTTTTTGGTTTATTCCCAAAATTTCTTGAACAAACTCTGTTCCAGCTTCGTATGTTGATTGATTGAAAGATTTATCATCTACTTTACCTGAATCGGTAATTAAATAGATTTCACCAAAGTGTTTTTCTGTACCGCAAGAAATTACTGTAGTGGCACTAGTGCTTATTATTGTAGTACTCAATAAAGCTAATAATAGTTTTTTCATTAATACTCCTTCTAAAACAAAATAAAAAAGGTTTCTTATTAACTAAAAAACCTCTGCGCTTATAGTCTTTGGATGGGTCCTAAGGCAGGTCGACAACCCGTTATGTTGTCATGTATAAGTTTTTTTTATTCAATTGTTTGAAATATTATATCTTTTTTTATTTATAAATAAAAGCACAAATAAAAAAACACCTGTCGGCGTTTTTATTAATTATTTTTTAATTTCTTTTTTGACTTTTGTTAAACCTGTTCATTTACCTTTTGACATATTTTCTTTTAAATGTTTATTGGCTTTGAATTTAACTGTATTTGACGCAGGAATATCAATTGTTTCACCTGTTGATGGGTTAATACCTTTTTTAGCTTCCTTGTGTATTTTTGTTAGTTTTCCAAAATTTGAAATTAAAACTTCTTCATTATTTATAATTGCATTGCTCATGATTTCAAAAGCACTATCAACTACTTCTTTAACAGATTTTTTGCTAAATTCTGAATGAGTTTCTTCTAACTTAATTAAAAGATCTTTTTTAGAAACTTGATTGTAGTGTTTTTTAATAACATATTTTGATTCAGTTTTAGCTGTTGCTGCTACTTTAGTTTCTTCAACTTTAACTTCTTCAACTTTTTTAGCTACTGGTTTTTTAGCTACTGGTTTTTTAGCAACTACTTTAGCTTCTTCAACTTTTTTAGCCGCTGGTTTTTTAGCCGCTGGTTTTTTAGCAACTACTTTAGCTTCTTCAACTTTAGCTTCTTCAACTTTTTTAGCCGCTGGTTTTTTAGCTACTGGTTTTTTAGCAACTACTTTAGCTTCTTCAACTTTTTTAGCTGCCGGTTTTTTAGCTACTGGTTTTTTAGCAACTACTTTAGCTTCTTCAACTTTTTTAGCTGCCGGTTTTTTAGCTACTGGTTTTTTAGCAACTACTTTAGCTTCTTCAACTTTAACTTCTTCAACTTTAACTTCTTCAACTTTTTTAGCTACTGGTTTTTTTACTTTTTTCTTAACTGGTTGTTTTGCTACAATTTCTTCTTCTAATTTTTCTTCTAATTCAATTGCTTCTTGTTTAATTTCTTCTTTAGTAATTTCTTTAGTTTCTTCAATAGCAGTTGTTGTTCCTTTTTCTGAAAGAATCTTGTTAATTTTATTTTCTTTTACAAAACTCAATACTATTGAAACTACTAAAAAGATGATTCCAACAAGAGCTATTCAGTTAATTAATAAATCTCAAAAAATTGGCAACAAGAATGTACTATATGTTTCTGTTGTTCCAACAGTTGCAACTAATTTGAATTGAGCAAATGATTTGAATCCCATTGGACCTGCTAAAAAATGACTTAGACCTTTATCTGTAAATCACACTGCATTTATGTGTTTACTTTCTATTAATCCAGAGCCTGCAATTGTTTGTGCTCATTGTGATGTTCCATTTGTAGCTTGGTTTATAAGTTTAAATGCAAATATTAAAGCTATAAATAAAACTAAAAGAAATATTAAAGCAATGGTTCTTGTGTGCTTTTTATTTTTCATTTCGATTGACATGATTATGCCTCCTTCTTTTTTATATAATTATAAACAAATTATTTTGCTGAGTGAACTTTTAGTGTTACTTTTGCTCCGTTGCATAGTTATTTTTAAGATAAAACAGCAACATTTGTATGTCTGCAGGGTTAACTCCAGTAATTCTAGAAGCTTGTCCTATGTTTAATGGTTTAACTTTTTTTAACTTTTGTCTAGCTTCTGTTGCTAAATTTTCAACCTTATCATAATCAATATCTGAAGGTATTTTTTTCTTTTCAAGCTTAACAAGTCTTTCAACAGTTTTTCTTTCTGTTTTTACATAACCGGCAAATCTAGTTTCTATTACAATAGACTGAAGTTGATTATTTTTTAGGTTTTGTAAAGAACTAATGTACGGAATCATAACCTCTATATCAACAGTTGGTATTTTTAAAATTTCAATACCACTATATCCATGACTTAAGTCTGCTTGACCTAATTCTTTTAATTTTATTGCTAGTTCAGACTTAGGAGTAAATCTGATTTCTTCAAGCTCTTTTATTGCGTTATTAATTTCTTCTGTGTATTTCAAGTATTCATTATATTCTGCTTGTTTAATTAGGCCTATCTCATATCCTTTTTCTTTTAGCCTATGTTCAGCGTTATCATTTCTTAACAATAATCTGTGTTCTGCCCTACTTGTTAAAAGTCTATAAGGTTCCCATACGCCTTTGTTAATTAAATCATCTATCATGACACCTATATATGCTTCATCTCTTCTTAAAATCAAAGGATCTAATCCATCAATTTTTCTAGATGCGTTAATACCAGCAATTAATCCTTGGCCAGCTGCCTCTTCATAACCACTAGTTCCATTTATTTGACCTGCTGTAAATAAATTATTAATATTCTTAATTTCTAATGAGGGATTCAATTGCATAGGATTTACACAATCGTACTCAATGGCATATGCCCAAGTTTTTACTTCAGCTTTTTCAAAACCTGGCAATGATCTTATCATTAACAATTGAACATCTGTTGGCATTGAAGTTGAAAATCCCTGAATATATCAAGCATCACCAGAAATTGATTCTGGCTCAATAAAAATTTGATGAGTTTCTTTTGATGAAAATCTTACAATTTTATCTTCAAAACTTGGACAGTATCTAGGACCTATAGATTCTACTTTACCTGAATACATTGCTGATTTTGTCAAATTATCTTCGATTATTTTTTTTGTTTCAGAACTTGAATGAATTAAGTAGCAAAGTTCTTGCTTTTCAATTGGTGTGTATTCATTTGTAGAAAAACTGAAAGCTAATTTTGCGTCAGTCCCTGGTTCTTTAATAGCTTTAGAAAGATCAACAGAGTTTTTGTATATTCTTGGAGGAGTTCCTGTTTTAAATCTAAAAAGTTCAACTCCAGATTTTTTTAAAGATTCACTTATTCCATTAGATGTCGGTTCTTCGTTTGGGCCTGAAGAAAATTTTTCATGTCCAGTTAAGATCTCTGATTTTAAATATGTTCCCGTTGTTAAAACAACACATTTTGATTTTAAAATTTCTCCATCTTTTAATAAAACACCCGTTACTGTATTATTTTCAATAATAAGATCTGTTGCAATAGACTCTATTAATTGTAAATTTATTTGTTCTTCAACAATTTTTTGCATATATTTTGAATATTCTTCTTTATCTGATTGGACTCTTAGTGCTCAAACACCAGGCCCTCTAGAAGAATTGAGTAGTTTTGTTTGTAAAGCTGTTTTATCAGCAGCTTTTGCCATTTCGCCACCTAATGCGTCAATTTCTCTTACAACTATACCTTTTGCAGGTCCACCAACACTTGGGTTGCAAGGCATTGCGGCAATTCTATCTTTATAAAGATTAATTAATGCTGTTTTTTTGTTTAATCTTGCAGATGCCAAGGCAGCTTCAACACCTGCATGACCACCACCAATAACAATAACATCAAAATGTTTATTCATAGCAATTCTCCTTTTCTAATTTTATGTCTATTTAATTTTAGTCTTTTTTAATTTATAAGCAATTATAAATAAATTACTTAAAGTAAAAAATACCTTAACAGGTATTTTAATTTTTATAAAAACCAACTTTAATCTAATCAATATCTAAATCTTCTACTTTAATGTCGATGATTTCACCTTTTTTTATTTTTTCATCTTCTTTTGCCATTCTGTTTTTTTGTTCTAAAACTTCTTCTGGCAATTTTTTATTAACATTAATGTATTCAATTTGTTCAGCAGTAATAGTTTCTAAAACCCTTAGTGATTCTGCCAATAATTCTAAAGTTTCCATATTTTCTTTAATTATTTTTAAAGCAATTTTGTATGACTCTTCAAGAATTTTTGAAATTTCAGCATCAATTCTAGCTGCTGTTTCATCAGAATAAGTACCTTCCATTTTACCGTATGACTCTTCAGCCATAGTTAAGAATTTTGTCATACCTAAACTTGACATACCAAATTGAACAACCATTCTTCTAGCTATATTTGTAGCTTTATCTAAGTCATCATGAGCCCCTGTTGTAACGTTTTCTTTACCAAACATTATTTCTTCAGCGGCTCTTCCACCTAAATAACCTGCAATAGTTGCGAATAAATCTTTTTTAGATGAGAATACTGTTTCATCTTTTGGAGTCATGATTGTGTAACCACCAGCATTTCCACGAGGTATAATTGTTACTTTTTGAACTTTTGATGCACTATCAAGTTTTAAACCAATTAAAGCATGTCCAGATTCATGATATGAAACAATATCTTTATCTTGTTTAGTCATTGCTCTTGATTTTTTAGCTGGCCCACCAACTACACGATCAATAGCTTCATCAATTTCAGTAATTGTAATAATGTCACGTTTTTCTCTAACCATTAATATAGCAGCTTCGTTTAAAACGTTTTCTAATTGAGCACCTGAGAAACCTGGTGTTCTTTCAGCAACTCTATATCAATCAACAGAACCATCAATTTTTTTACCTTTAGCATGTAATTCTAAAATAGCTTTACGTTCTTTAATATCAGGTAAAGATACTTGGATAACTCTATCAAAACGACCTGGTCTTAACAAAGCAGGGTCTAAAACGTCAGCACGGTTTGTAGCTGCCATAACAATAATTCCTGAGTTAGTTCCGAATCCATCCATTTCAACCAATAATTGGTTTAATGTTTGTTCGTTTCCACCTGAACCCATTCCATTATTTCTTTTTCTACCTACTGCATCAATTTCATCAATAAATATAATTGCTGGTGCTGATTTTTTAGCATCGTTGAACATTTCACGCACACGACTTGCACCAACCCCAACAAACATTTCTTCAAATTCTGATCCAGCGATAGAGAAGAATGAAACTCCAGCTTCTCCAGCTACTGCTTTAGCAAGTAATGTTTTACCAGTCCCTGGTGGACCTTCCATTAGAACACCTTTTGGCGCTCTTGCTCCAGCTTCTGCATATTTTGCAGGGAATTTTAAATAATCTACTAATTCTACTAATTCTGATTTTTCTTCTTCGATTCCAGCTACGTTGGCAAATTTAACATCTGATTTTTCAGCACGAGCTCTATTTTTACCCATACCAAATATATTACCTGCTCCAGCACCAGCACCAGAAGAACTTTTCATCATGAATCAAATAATTCCACCAAATAATAATACATAAATTAATAATGGTGCTAATGAAACTAATAATGCCATTCCTACAGATCCTTGGTAAACAAGCGCTGGTCATGGGTAAGGTTTATCAGCCATTATAGTCTCAAACCTTTTTTGTGTCAAATATGCCACAAAATTTACATATTTTCCTGTACTTTCTAAAAAATAACTACCCTTTACAACAACCGTATTGTTTGAACCATAATAAATAATTACATTTTTTCAATATTTATCAGCGTTCGGATCTATTTGTGGTGATTTTGACATTCAATCTGCGAAAGTCGCGTCACTTATAACCTGAGTTGTTCCTTTAACAGTAACGGCAATAATAATAATTGTAACTATAATAGCTAATAAGATTATTAACCAAAACCATAAAGTTGACTTACTTTTTTTAGTCTTCATTTTATTCCTCCATCTCAAGATTTTTATTCTATTTTAATAATACCATTATTTGTATTATTACTCTACTTAATGGTATTTAAGATTTTCTTTGTTTTAGTACTGTAAACTACAGCTTTTAACATTCTATTTTTATATCTTATTTTTTTATCAATTAAATATCTATTTGTTTTTTTACCAAACGTATAAGTATTTAATTTATAAGTTAAAAAATCATTTGTTATTACGTAGGGATAATTTTCCTTATTTCTTTTGATTGCGTTTAATAAATCTAATCAATTTATAAATTCTTCTGACAAGTATAAATCTTCTTTTGACTTGATTAAAATTGTTTTAGGTTGTATAGCTTTTGTTTCAATAATAAATAAGTTTTCATAATCTTTTATTATTGAGTATTCACCTATATTTATTTCTCAAAAAACTTTTTCTGAAACTTTAATATTTTTAGCAATTTCAAAAATAGTTTTGTTTCTTCTATTCTGGATAACAAAATCTTTTTTAATTACTTCTAATCATTTATAAATTGTTCTTTGAATAAACTCTAGATCTTGGTCTTGTAAATTTTTATTTATTTTTAATTCATCAGCTGACATATTATTATTTACATATCAATTAACTTCTAAATTTATTATTTCTAATTTTTTATTTAATTTTTTTATTGTCTCTTCAAAATCATTAAAAGTGGATTCAGATAGATTTGCTCTTATTTTATTTCTTTTATATTTTTTATCTTCATTAGTTGAATCAATGACAAATGCTATATTTTCTTCTTTTAATGATTTAAGAATTTCAGATTTTAAAATATTTAGCATCGGTCTAACAATTGTTATTTCTTTATAAGTAGAAGTCTTATTTAAACCATAATGTTTAACATATCCTTTTCTATCTTGTTGTAATAAAAATGTTTCAACTAAATCATTTCTATTGTGTGCTATAAGTACATTTTGAATATTATATTTCTTTGATATTTCAACAAAAAAATCATATCTGATATTTCTTGCTCAACTTTCAAAATTTTCTTTTAGTTTTGAGTAATCTTGATTAATTATAAGTTTTTCAAGTTTTAAATTATTTTTTAAACAGAAATCTTCAACTAGTTTTTGATCTTTTCATGAGTCTTCTCTGAAATTATAATTAACATGACAAACAACAATTTCTTTAATATTCATTTTAATTAATTCGTTTAACATAAACATACTATCAGGCCCACCTGACACAGCAACTAGATATGAAAGTGTTGTATTTAATTTAAATCTTTCCATGCCTTAATCCTTAAAATACCTTAGTAATTCATTTGTATAAGATTCATCATCTTTATGAGAAATAAGCGGTTTAAGTATTTGCATACCTTCATTGCCTTCTAATATAGCATCAATTAAAACAGTTTTGGCTTCATCGTTTGCTTTTGAGTGAACAAATTGCATTCTTTTTGGTGCAAATTTATATTTGTACATTAAATTGATTATTTCACCAATTCTTTCAGGTCTATGAACTAAAGTGAATGATCCACCATTTTTTAAAATTAAACCTGCGTTTTTAATTATTTCTTCCAAAGTAATTAAAGTTTCATGTCTGGCATTTACAACTTCTTCACTAATTTTTTTAACTTTTGATTCTTCATGTTTTTTAAAAAAAGGAGGATTGCATATTACTGCATCAAATTTATTTGCCATTTCTTTTGCATAAGTCTTAATGTCAGAATTAACAATTTCAACTTGCTCTGTTAACTTGTTTAACTCAATGTTTTCAATAGCCAACTCAGCAGCTTTTGTTTGAATCTCTACTCCTACAATTTTTGCATTTGTATATTTAGAAACTATTAACGGAATTACTGCATTATTTGTGCCAAAGTCTACTATTTTTTTAATACTACTTTTTAAATTTATAAATCTTGCAATCAATACACTATCTAATGTGAAGTTAAACATTTCCGAGTCTTGATAAATTTTTCTATCTTCATAACCTAAAAGGTCATTTAAAATTTTCATTACACTACCTCACTTATATGTATTAAGAAAACATCTATTGCTAAATTTGTTTGAAATGTAAATTTTAAATCATTAATTAATTGCAAAGTTGCTTCTGCTAAATTTAAATATTTTTTTATTATTGTTCTATTGTATGCAACTTCTAGCATAGCAATTAATTCAGACTTATCAATCTTTTTCAATTCAGCGTTTGCAAGCAAAATTGAGTTTTTATCTTTTTCTAAAAGTTCTTCAATAATATTTTTAGGTGATTCATCTTGATTTTCATTTTCTAAAACAATTAATTTACATCTTGATTTTATGGTTGGTAAAACTTGACTTTTATTTTTAGTTAATAAAATAGCAATTGTATTTTCAGGGGGTTCTTCAATAAATTTTAATAAAGAGTTTGCAGATTCATTTTTTAAATTTTCTGCATTAGATAAAACATATACTTTAAACTTATTAACTTCATTAGTCGTCAAAGAAAACTTTTGCATAAGTTCAACGACGTCATTTTTGTTTATTGCAAGACTTCCATCTCCTAATACTACAAAATTTGACAAACTTTTATTTTCAAATCTTTTGCAGTTATCACAAGAATCTTTTTCAATACCTAAGTTTTCACAAAAAATTGTTCTAGATAAATTGTTTGCAAAATCATTTAAAGTTTCTTGATTATCGTTTGAAATTAATATAGAGCTAAACATCTTTTTATTTTTTAATTGCTCAACAAATTTTTCTAACGCTTCTCTTTTTTTCATAATTCAATCTTTTCTAAGATAACTTTTTTAGTTTCTTCAAAAACTTCTTCAGGTGATTTTGAAGCATCAATGACAGTTATTCTATTTGGTTCTTTAACCACTAATTCTTCGAAAGCTAATTTTACTGCTTCTTTAAACTTTCTTCCTTCTTCATCTAATCTATTCTTTTCTTCAGGTCTTGCAGAAAGTCTTTTTTCAGCATCCTCAAAACTTAATTCAAAATATAAAGTTAGATCAGGAAGAAAACCTTCAAGAATATTTTTTTGTAACTCATTTAAGTAATCAACCCCAAGCCCTCTAGCTCCACCTTGATATGCGGTTGTTGAATCCATAAATCTGTCAGATATAACTATATATCCTTTTTTAAGATAAGGTTTGATAACTTTTTCAAGATGTTCTTTTCTTGCAGCAATAAAAAGCAACGCCTCTGTTCAAGGTTCCATTCCTACACCATCTTTATTTAAAATTAGTTCTCTAATTTTTTCAGATAGCGGTAGTCCACCAGGTTCTCTAGTCATAACTACTTTATAATTCAAATCTTCTAAATATTGTTTTACTCTTTGTAGTGCAGTTGTTTTTCCACTACCATCCATTCCTTCAATTGTTATGAACATATTAAACCTCGTATTTCTTTCTATTTTTAAATGCGCTTTCAAGTGTTGTTTCATCCATATAATCAAGGCTACCACCCATTGGTATACCTTTTGCTATTCTCGTAATGTTTATATTCATGTTTTTAGTTAATTGATAAATATAATTTGTTGTTAGCTCTCCTTCAAAAGTTGCGTTTAATGCTAATATCAATTCAGTGTTTTTTTCAATTCTAGATAATAAGCTTTCAAAATTTATTTCTGAAGGTGATCTTTTTTTGTTTAGATTTATTTCTGATCCAAGTACATGATAAAGACCTTTATATTTATTAATTTTTTCAATATTATTAACATCAAGTTGACTTGCAACAACACAAATAACATTTTGGTTTCTAGTTTCATCTGAGCAAATCAAACATTCGTTTTTAATTTGATAGTAATTGCAAATAGGGCAAATAGAAAAATTGTCTTTTATAAAATTTAATTGTTTAGAAAAATTGTCTAAAGCAAATTTATCTATAATCAAATTATTTACCAATCTCTCACTTGTCTTTTTAGTAAGTCCATTGTTTTTATTTATATTATTTATAATTTCTTCAAACAATTCATTATTCATATCTAATCCTCTATTTCTAATTCATCTATATTAAATAATCTTGATGCTGCCTCAATTGTTTTATCATCAAAATGACTTAGCACCATAGATTGCTTTTTCTTGTCAAAATATGAATCATAATTTATTTCTTCATAACTTGGCAATTGATTATTTTCTTTAAGTCTCTTAAATGATATTTTAACTTCATTTCAAAGAGTTTCATCAATTGGTAAAAATAAAGCTTTTCCAAATTCTTTTTGAATAGACTCTCTATATTCTTCATTTTGTAAAAATACTAATAGGTTATTTACATTTTCAAAATCATCAGCTCTTAAAAGGATTTCATTTTGAGATGCAGCTATAACTTTAAAGTTGAAAAAATTAATATATTTTTTTGCTAAATCAGGATTTAATAAATTATCTTGTTCATCCACTTTAAAGAAGCTATTTATTTTATTTTCAATATCCTCTCTTTTATTTTTATTGGCTCCAACTAATAAGTTTATAACTTCATTAATTTCGACTTTATAAGTTTTCTTTTCTTCGTTATCAACTAAATTTTTATTTAACTGTATTTTTAAATTTGTTAATGTTTTTAATTCATAATCATCATCTATTGAAACGCTTTCTTCTTTTATTTCAATATCTTTTACTTGTGTAATTTTTTCTTCAAATGTTTTTATTGGTTGTTCTATAACTTCTTCTTTTATTTCTTCAACTTTTTCAATTAAAATTTGTTTTTCTGGTTCTTGTATATGAACTGGTTCAGCAATGACTTCTTTTACAATTATGTTTTCTTGAATTGTTAAAACACTTTCTTCAATTTTTATTTTATGTTCAGTTGGTTCTTTTAAAGTTTTTAATAAGCTAATTAATAAATAATTAAAATTAATATTTGTACCTTTTGTTTTTGCATATGCTTCACTTAAATTATCAGCCACTTCAAATAATGACTTTACATTTACTTGAGCAAATTCATTTAAATCAGATTTGTCTAATATATTTAAAACATTTTCGTCATTTGTAAATTTGAACTCAATTATTTCTTTTACTATTTCTATTAAGCTTAAAGTGAAAACATCAAAATCCATTCCTTGATTATTAGCTTTTTCAAAATAATTTATTATTGTTGCTGGATCATTATTTAAGATATTAGTTAATATTTTCATTTTTTCATTTTTTGTTGCAACATAGAAAACTGATTTTAAATCTTCAACTGTTATGTGATCTGAAGTTACAGTCATTAATTGTTCAATTACGTTTGATGCATCTCTTAGTGATCCTTCTGAAATAATTGCTATTTCTTCAAGTACAGCTTTATCAATTTTATATCCTTCATTTTCACAAATGAAACTTAATCTATTCATCAATGATATTCTGTCTATTTTTTTAAAATTAAATATCTGACATCTTGAAAGTATTGTTGCTGGTATTTTTGCATATTCAGTTGTTGCTAAAATAAATATTGCATGAACAGGAGGTTCTTCAAGTGTTTTAAGTAATGCATTAAAAGCCGCTTTTGTTAACATATGAACTTCATCTATTATGTAAATTTTGTATTTACCTATAAATGGTAATGAATTAATATTATTTTTTATTTCTCTAATTTCATCAACACCATTATTAGATGCAGCGTCCATTTCTATAATGTCAGGATTTCTTTGTTCATTTGAAGCTATACAACTTTCACAAACTTCACAAGCAAGTCCATCTTTAATATTTAAACAGTTAACACTTTTGGCTAAAATTCTTGCTATTGATGTTTTTCCAGTTCCTCTTTGACCAGCAAAAAGAAATGAGTGACTTATTTTATTATTTTTTAATTCGTTCTTTAATATTTCAACAACATTTTGGTGCCCTGCTATATCACCAAAATTACTTGGTCTATATTTTCTATATAAAGCTTTATTTTGTTCCATGAATCCTCCAACTAATAAATTATATTTATTATTAATTTTAACATTTTTGAGTGTTGTTATAAACCTCTTGTGTGTAATTAATATATAAATCAATACTAATTTTAATAACGATTAAAAACCAAAATAATATTGCTATTTTAAAATAAAAAAAGCCCTATGGGCATTACTTTATCCTATCTTTTCTTTTGAAAAAAATCTGAAATTATTTTTTGGTATTTTGATTGAAGTTCTTCATGATCAAGTTTACGTATATTTATTTTAATTTGATCTATGTTCACATCGTTTCTAAAGCTCAACTTTACATTTTCTGTTAAATATATTATTTCTTTTATCTTTGCCTGTTTTATTGCACCATAACACATCAAACAAGGTTCTAAAGTTGTAAACAGTGTATATTCAGAAAGGTTACCTTTTTTTATTTTTTTAAAGGCCTTGTTCATAACATTTATTTCAGCATGACCTGTTATTTTTTTTATTTTATAACTATTATTTTTTGACTTAAAAACTATTTTATTGTCTTTTATTAAACAAGAAAAAACAGGTATGTCTTTTGATTTATTTTTAACTTTTATTTTATTTATGTACGTATTTAAATTCTTCATATTTTAATTATAAACAAAAAAACCGTGATACAAGACACATTCCCTTATAGCTGCTACCTTCCGGTCCTGACTCATTCGGGCGTAATCTTTATCACGGCAATATTATTATACATTTAAAATTGCTTTTTTAAAACTAATCCAATTTAATATCACTCAAACTATCAATAATAAATTTGGCTTTATCTCTTATATTTTTATTATGTTCTTGCATCACTATGTAAGAATTATCATAAAACTCTTTAAACATTGATAAATCATTATTATCATCACCAGCAACAATTATATCATCATTACATATATTGAAAACTTTCGCCATTTCTTTTATCGCATTACCTTTTGAAACGTTTGCATGATGTATCTCATTAAAAGTTATTTCTTTTAAATTATTAGAAACATAACTAAACTTTAAATTTTTATTTTCAAGTGTTTGCATAAGTTTTGTTCATACAGATGGTGTACAACTCATTTTAAAACATATTATTTGCTTACCATCTATGTAATCAAAAGATCTATTCTGTGGTTTCATACCCATAAAAGTTATTTCCATCTCCTCTTTTCAAAAGTCATGATAAAAGAAATCTTCTTCACCTTTAAATGAATAAACAAGACTAAATATTTCGCTTCGATTATTTTTAACAAATTCGATTATTTCTTTTGATAAATTTTCATCTAAATATTGAGAAAAGATTTCTTTTCCTTGATTGTCATATATAGCTGCCCCTGCATTAGTTAAATAATAATCAGGTAAAAAATCAGAATAGGTTTCTTTAATATGTTTATCTATGTGCTCAAAAGGTCTACCTGTTGATATTATTATTTTATTTCCTTTTTGTTGTAAATTCTTAACAAAATTCATATCTTTTTCAGATATTATATTTTTTTCATTTCTACTATTTCTTAAAGTTCCATCAAAGTCTGTAAATAACCATTTCATTATAAAAATCTCCATATTTATTTCTACAAAAATTATACATTTAATGTCTCATTTAAAATAAATTTTTAATAAAAAAATAACAGTTTCCTGTTATTTAAATTATTTACTTAGTTTTTTTAATCTTCTTTCTTCTTGTCGTTTTCTACGTTGAACTTCTTGCACAGAACGATTTGCTTTGTGTTGATTTCAGAAGAAGAAACCTAAAGTTTGAATTATTTGGAAAGTTGATGAGAATATTCAGTAAATTGCAACCCCTGAGGCAACTGACGCAACAACAAAGATAAATACAAAGGCAAATACACCTTGCATAATAAATTGTTTTTTACGTGATTTTCTTTGTGCTTCAGTTAATGTTATAGATTTTTGTTTAATTGATTGTAAAACAAGTGGTAATAACATTGAGATGATTTGCAATGGTAAATAAACAGCAAGTAGTGATAGATAGATTACTTCACCATTTAACATTTGAGATCATGGTTTTTCAATTAATGCAATCATACCTACGTTAGCAATTTTTAATGATTTTGTTGATCTAACAATTGCATAAATAGCGAATAGGAATGGCATTGATGCGAAAGCCCCTGCCATTGATGAAAATGGTGAGAAGCCTTCTTTCTTTTGAAGAGCTTGCATCTCTGCTGACATTTTTTGTCTTGCTTGAGGTGATTTATCACCTTTATATTTAGCTTGAATGTCAGCTTGTTTTAATTGGAAAGCTTGTTGTTTGTGTTGATTTACTTGAGATTTTCAAGTAAATGCCAACGAAATAGATTTAATAATAATAACTGTAAACAAGATAGCAAATATAACTGATACACCATAACTTGTATTACCTAGTTCTGGATTCAATGTTCCGGACATACCTTTTATTAATGAGTTAAGTAATAAGGCTGTTGGATAAACGAAAAATCCATAGAAAGGTGAACCTGTTTTTGAGAATGCTTCTGATCATGAACTAATAACATTATAAGCATATTGTTGTCCATTTAAACCAGTTACAATCACTGCTCAGTTTTGAGAAGGTCTTTCACCCAATGCGGAAATAACTATTTCAAATGAAACCCCTGGCATATATACTCTTCTACCAGTCATATCTGTTACTTCTTGAATTAAATATGGATCTTGATACATTTGTACACAACCTCAAATCATTGAGATTATGATGAATAAAAATCCTAAAATTTTAAATCATTTTCAAATTAACTTTAATATTCTTTTTCTATCATTACTGTCTGACATTTTTTGTCAAAAAGTTTTTTTTGATTTTGTGGTGCTATTTGAGTTCATGTATGACATAACCCCATTTTTCTTTGGGTTAGACATAAATAATTGATTTTCATTATACAAAATTAGCACCTCCTTGCTATTTTAAAAATCTAACAACTAATTTGTTTAATTCTTTTTGATTTTGATCAAATGAATTTTGCATCATTCTGTTTCTTGCAATAATTACAATATCGTATGAGAATTCAGGCAATATCTTTATTTGATCTTGAATCATCATTCTAATTTGTCTTTTAATTTTATTTCTAGTAACTGCGTTGCCTAATTTTTTACCAACACTTATACCGTATCTAAAATATCCTTTATCGTTTTTAGAATAATAAATTACAAATGCAGAATTTCTATGAAATTCTTGCTTACTTATTATTTCTTGAAATTCAAAATTCTTTTTTATAATTTTTTTATTTTTCATTTCACAAAAAAATTAAGCAGTTAATTTAGCTCTACCTTTTGCTCTACGAGCTTTGATAACTTTTCTTCCATTTTTAGTAGCCATTCTAGCTCTAAAACCGTGAACACGAGCGTGTTTAATTTTTGATGGTTGTCAAGTTCTTTTCATTGTATTCAAACCCCCTTTTAAAGTTGATAATTCTTGTTAATTATAATATAAGTGCTGGAAAAAGTATAGTTTTTTATTGTTATTTTTAAGAAAATTTATCCATTGTGTTTTTATATGAACTTTTTCAACATTTTTTATAACCTTTTGTGGAAAAGTGGAAAAAAGATATATAAATACTAAACTATTGCTTTTTAGTGTTATTCATTATGTTTATTTCTTTTTAAAATATTTTTTTATCCACACATTGTGGAAAACTTTTATTATTATGTGTTTTAATTTATTTTATGAAGGGGAATTAAT